>NZ_JBEOUR010000001.1:56166-121524 GCF_040302605.1 Microbacterium sp. NPDC097977 | reverse complement strand
TCGGAGTTGCACAGCACGACCGAGTACCCGGCCTCCGAGGCGACGTCCTCGACCCCGCGGGCCATCTCGGTGAAGTACGGATTCTCGATGTCCGGGATCACGAGGGCGATGACCTCGGAGCTCTGCCTCCGCAGGGTCCGCGCCGTGCGGTTGGGGGTGAAGTTCAGCTTCGCGGCCGCGTCGCGCACGGCGGCGACCTTGTCCTCCGAGACGCTCGTCCCGTTGAACACGCGCGACACTGTGGCGGGAGAGACCTTCGCCAGTTCCGCGACGTCGTAGATCGTGGCCATTCGAACCTCACTGCTTCGTCCGGCTGCACCGGATGTGAAGCAACAGTATCGCGCACGCCTCCGATCTCTGGAGTTCTCGGGTGAAATCGATTACATTGGCGCCCATGACTTCTGCTGCCTCGGATCTCGCGACCCTCGCAACGCTGCGACAGGTCCAGACCCGCTCCATCTCCCCTGAGAACTTCGACGGATCCGCTGGGGGCGGAGGCCGGGCCACCGAGGGCACGGGCGCATCCTGCGCCCGCGACCTCGGGCCCGGCTGGAAGATCTCCCCCAGCGTCGACGTCAAGGCGGGCGCGACCTTCGACCTCGCGAACATCGAGGGCGCGGGCAAGATCACCCACATCTGGATCACGACCCACACCGACAACTGGCGCACCCTGCTGCTGCGCGCCTATTGGGACGGCGCCGAGGAGCCGGCGGTCGAGGTGCCGTACGGCGACTTCTTCTGCAACGGCTGGGGCGTGTTCGCCCAGGTGAACTCGCAGACGATCGCCGCGAACCCGCACGGCGGCTTCAACTCGTACTGGCCGATGCCCTTCCGCGACGGGGCGCGCCTCACGATCGAGAACACCTCGACGGTCGACGTGCGCATCTACTTCCAGGTCACGTACGAGATCGGCGGCGACCACTCGAACGACGCGTACTTCCACGCGCAGTGGCGGCGTTCCAACCCGCTCGAGGACCGCACCCCGCACGTGATCCTCGAGGGCATCGAGGGGCAGGGCCAGTACGTCGGCACATACATCGCCTGGGGCGTGAACTCCAACGGATGGTGGGGCGAGGGCGAGATCAAGTTCTACCTCGACGACGACACCGACTATCCGACGATCGCCGGAACCGGCACCGAGGACTACTTCGGCGGCGCGTGGAACTTCGACATCCCCGGCACGGGCTACACCGAGTTCTCCACCCCGTACCTCGGCATGCCGCAGGTCATCAGGCCCGACGGGCTGTACGTGAGCCAGCAGCGGTTCGGCATGTACCGCTGGCACCTGCTCGACCCGATCCACTTCGCGACCGGCATCCCCAGGGTCGACATCCAGGCTCTCGGCTGGCGCAGCGGATGGCGCTATCTGCCCCTGCGCGACGACATCGCCTCGACGGCGCTGTTCTACCTCGACCGGCCGACCGCGCGTCGGCCGAAGACGCCGTCGGCCGACGACCTGGAGGTGCACCTAGGAACGGCCCCGGTGCCCGACATCGGCGCCACCCCGCCGCGCGCCCCGCAGGACTAGGACGGCGAATGCTCTTCTCCGTGACGGGCGCGAGCGCTGCCGGAAAGTCGACGGTGCTCGCGCATCTCGAGAACGTCGCTTGGGGCGTCCCGATCCGGCTCGTGGAGTTCGACTCCCTGGGTGTTCCCGCCGGAGCCGACACGGCATGGCGACACGGTGCGGTAGAGCACTGGGTCGCCGATGCCCGTGAGCACGAGAAGCGCGGCGTTCACACCGTGCTGTGCGGCCAGGTTCCGATGGGCGAACTCCTCGCCGCACCGTCGGCGGACCGGCTCACCGGCATCGCTGTCTGTCTCCTGCACTGCTCGCCGGAGGAGCGGACGGCGCGCCTGCTCCGCCGCGGCGAGCATCCTGACGCGATCGTGCACCACAACCGCTTCGGCGAGTGGTTCCTGGCGCACACTCTCGACCCCCGGCATGCCCCCGAGGTCATCATGGTCGCCAGCGAGACCCCGATGCAATGGTCCCGGTGGAGCGACCTCGAGGCCGGCGATCCGGCGTGGGAGGCGGAGATCATCGATACGGATGCGATGACCCCACGCGAGGTGGCCGTGGCCGTCGAGGCGTGGATCCGACACGGACTCGCATCGGCCTGACCGGGCCAGCACCGGGCACTGTGCCAGCGCCGTGTCTAGACGAGCCCCTGCACTCGGAACTGCTCGGAGTGGTACACGCTGTTGTCGGCGGTCTTCCACTGACTGACGCTGAGGTGCAGATCCGACAGCGTCGACCCGGGGATGATGTACCCGCCGTACAGCTGCGCCACGTGCGAGGCATCCTCCTGCCCCCACTCGCTGCCGTACAGCAGCGTCGTCTTGGTCGCGGTGTACAGGTTGTCGGTCGGGGTGTTCAGCACCATCGCGTCGATCCGGTACGCCGGCGCGTTGAACCATGTGAGGATCCACTTGCCGCCGAGCGGTCGCAGGCACATCTCGCCGAACCCGCCGGAGAGCACCTCCGTGACCGGCTTGCCCCATCCCCACGAGCCGTTCGCGAAACCCCAGGGCTGGTACGCCGAGAGAGTCGTCATGCTGTTCGACGGCACCCGGTAGAGCACGATGCCCTTGTCGCGCTGGAACCCGGTGCCGTAGATGTACACGTAGCCGTCGCTGCCCAGACCCCAGGTGATGCACTGGAACTTCCCACCCGCCATGTCCGCCGGGAACTGCAGCCCGGTGTGCTGCCAGGTGGCACCGTTGTCGTCCGACTTCCACAGTTCCGTCCAGCGGACGGCCCCGAACTGCGGCCCGTTCACGATCGCGTGCAGGTACATGCGCGATCCGATCGTGATCACGTCCGAGGGGATCACCGTGGTGAAGTACGCATCGTGCGGGTAGTACCAGAGCTGGGGAGCGGTGCCCTGGGTGTTCGCGCCCGCCCCGGCGGCGCCGTTGAACGTCACCCCGGCCTCGAGGTTCGTCGACGACGAGTACAGCGCGACCGGCGAGCGCCAGTTCGCACCTCCCACTGCGTCCGCCCAGGTGTCGCCGAACATGAACAGCATCCGCCCATCGGGAGTGCGGGCGGGGATGCCGAGGTCGGTCGCCCCTATTCCGTACTGCGCGGGACTCTGCGTGCCGGCGAGCACGGTGATCCGCGACACCGTGAGCGGGCCTGCGGCGGATGCCGGTGCGGCGGCGCCGATGCCGACGGCGGGTGCGGCCAGCATCCCGGCGCCGAGCGCGAGCGCGCCCTGCAGCATGCCGCGGCGGGTGATGAGTGGAGGTGTGTGCTGTTCGGTCATCGTCGACCTCTTTCCGTGTGGGTGTCGCTCTCTGTCGGCCGGCCTACTTGAGCCCGGCCATCTTGATGTTGCCGATGATCTGGCGCTGGAAGACGAGGAACAGGATCATCACGGGCGCGGCGGCGAGCACCGAGCCCGCCATGAGCAGCCCGAGCTCGCTGGTGCGCTCCGAGCGGAACGTCGCGAGGAACTGCTGCACCACGAAGCGCTCGGGGGTCGTGATCGTCAGGATCGGCCAGACGTAGGAGTTCCAGTACGCGAGGAAAGAGGTGATGCCCATGACCACGAACGGCGGCTTCGACAGCGGCAGGAAGATGCGCACGAAGATGGCGAAGCGACCGCATCCGTCGAGCATCGCCGCCTCCTCGAGGCTGGCCGGGATGTTCAGGTAGAACTGCCGGATGAAGAACACCGTGCCGGCGCTCGCCGCCCCGGGCAGCACGAGCACGGCCAGCGTGTCGAGCATCGACAGCCGGGTGACGACGATGAAGCTCGTCAGCAGGATCGTCATGCCGGGGATGAACATCGTCGTGATCACGATGACCCAGATCGTCCGCTGGAACCGGAAGTCGAGCCGGGCGAACGCGTAGGCCGCGAGGGAGTTGATCGTCAGGCTCAGGAAGGTGAAGAGCACCGCTCCGCCGAAGGTCCACAGCATCGTGCGGGTGAAGGTGGGGTCGGCGAGGATCTGCGCGTAGTTCTCCCACCGCCACACCTCGGGGAAGAACTGGAACGGGGTCTGGATGACCTCCGTCTTCGACTTGAACCCGGCGATGACCATCCAGGCGAGCGGGAACAGCGCCGCCACGAGGAACACGCCCCCGGCGAGGAGCTTGGCGATGACGGTGATCCACGAGCCCGGGGTCTTGGGCAGGTGCGATCGACGCGACGGCTCGGTGCCGGCGAGCACGATGGCGCGCGTGGTGTCCTGCGGCGCGATGGTGACCATCAGTCCACCAGCCTCTCGGAGTTGACGAACTTGAAGACGATCGCCGACACCGTGCCGAGCACGACGAACATGACCAGCGCGGCGGCGATCGAGTAGCCGACGTTGATGTCGTTGCGGAAGTGGTTGAAGATGAACAGGTTCGGCAGCGTCGTCGAGTCCAGCGGACCGCCACCGGTCATCACGAGCGGCAGCTCGAACTGCTGGATCGCGGCGACGAACCCGGTGATCAGCAGGTACAGGATGATGTTCTTCATCTGCGGCAGCGTGATGTACGCCGTCTTCTGCCACCAGTTCGCCCCCTCCATCGCCGCCGCCTCGTAGTACTCGGTGGGGATGTCGACCATCGCGGCGACCATGATGAGCGAGGTCAGCCCCATGCCCAGCCAGATCGCGGGGATCGCGATCGCGAGCAGCGCCCAGGCCGGGTCGCCGATCCACGCGATGGGGTCGATGCCGAAGATCCCGAGGAACCAGTTGAGGAGTCCGCCCGAGTAGTCGTACATCAGCACGAAGACGATCGAGGTGATGACCGAGGAGATGATCGTCGGGATGTAGATGCTGACCTTGAGGATGCCGGCGAAGCGGCGCGACACGCTCACGACGAGGCTGGCGAAGAAGAACGCCAGCAGCAGCATGGGCGGCACGGTCATCGCGACGAACGCGAATCCACGGCCGACCGACGCCCAGAACAGCGGATCGCTCAGAACGGCGGTGAAGTTGCGGAACCCGACGAACTCCGGGTCCTTGTAGAAGCTCCAGTTCTGGAAGGAGAGGAATCCGGCGTAGATCGCCGGCCAGACCACGAAGATGCCGAGAAGGGCGACCACCGGCAGGAGGAAGAGGTACGCGACCTTCGTGTCACGGTACTTCCGGGCATCCGCGCGGTGTCTCACCGCCCGCCGCTCCGTCGAGACTGCACTGACCATCGTTCACTCCACCCGTTCTCTCGCTGTCTTCGTCCACTGCGTGATTCCGGGGGTCGGCGCGCACGCCGACCCCCGGAACGGCACGGGCTACTGGCTGGGTGCCTTGTCGGCGAGACCCTCGCGGTCGATGACCGTCTGGATCGCCTTGTCCGCAGTGTCGATCGCGGCATCCGGCGACGCGGACCCCTTCATGACCGACTCGAACGCGGTGCCGACCGCGAGCGACACGTCCCACGGGTAGGTGGGCTCGGGGATCGCGTTCGGGGCGATGTCCTCGGTGATGATCGACGACCAGGGGGCGTCGGCCGCCGCGGGGTCGGCGGCGACGGCGTCCTGCACGGACTGGCGCACCGGCGCCTTGGTGAACTGCGTGTCGACGAAGAACGGCACGAGGTTCTCGGGATCACCGGCGATGGCCCAGGAGAGGAACGTGCCCGCGGCCTCTGCGTTCTTGGTCTTCGCATCGATGACCCACTTGAAGTTGCCGAGTGTCGTCGACGTGCGGCCGTCGGCGTCGCTGGAGCTCACCATCGCGCCGATGCCCGTCTTGTCGAGGACATCGGGGTAGTCCGAGCCGATCTCCGACAGCATCCACGATCCCGACACCTTGAAGGCGACCTTCTGCTCGCCGAAGTCCTTGCCTCCGCCGTAGTCGGCGAGCGGCTGCTTGGGCATGTAGCCCTTGTCCCACAGCGTCTTGTACTGCGCCATCATGTCGCGGTAGCCGTCGTCGTCGATGTTCGGCCCGGTCCAGTCGTCGTTGAGCGCGGTGTGCCCCGCGAAGTTGTACTGCTGGCCCACGGTCGACCAGGCGAAGGTCGCGGCGTCCTGTGCCGGTGAGATGCAGTACTGGCCGTCACCGAGGGTGGGCTGGATCTTGGCGCAGGCGTCCAGCAGCTCGTCCCAGGTGGTCGGGCCCTGGTCGGCGTCGACGCCGGCGGCGTCGAGCATGTCCGTGTTCCAGAACAGCACGGCCTGCGGCTCGAGCAGGAGGGGGTAGGCGTAGTACGTGCCGTCGATCTCGGACACCGGCTTGGCGGCATCCGAGATCTCCGCCAGGGCGTCATCGGGGACGATGCCGTCGAGCTCGTGCAGCTGTCCGGCGTTCACGGCATCCTGGATGCTGCCGGGGTGGGTGTAGATGTCGGGGGCCTTGCCCGCCGCCTGCGCGGCCTTCATCTTCTGATCCCACGCGTCACCGGGCACCTGGGTGCCGACGACCTTGATCTCGTCCTGGGAGTCGTTGAACTTCTTGATGATGCCCTCGTACCACTCGTTCTCGACCGGCGTGAAGTTGCGGTGCCAGAACTGGATCGTGGTGACGCCGGCCTCTGCGCCGTCGCCGCCGGCGGACTCGCCCGGGGTTCCGGACCCGCAGCCGGCGAGCATCGCTCCGACGGTGAGAGCGCCGACTGCGGCGACCGCCGCCCTGCGCGTGCGTGGGGTGATTCTCATGGTTCCTCCTCAGGAACGGACTCCTCATCGAGTCGCTGCTGTGTGTCCGGCTGTCACCGGCGGGCTCCGGCCGAACCTGACGATCATCGGTGATCGGGTATGCGCCACAGTAAGCGAAATCGATTTCATGCGCAAGCGAATTCGCGAGCGATCTCGCCGACCGTTCTCAGTCGACGCGGTCCAGATCCGCGGAGAACCAGAAGACGTTGTACGGCCCCCACAGGGAGAGGGTGAAGTGGATCCGACGCCCGTCCTCGGTGACGTACCGCGGATTCAGGTAGGGCGAGTACAGCCCCTCGTAGTCACTGCCGGACACCAGCTCCAGCGGTTCACCCCACGGCCCCCAGGGCGTGAGGCCCTCGCGGATGTACGCGTTCCCGGCATCGGAGTACGTCATGATCCACCGCTCGAGATAGGTGGACCACATCACCGAGAGCTCTCCGATCGTGCCCTCCACGACGGTCGCAGCGTCCGCCATGTCAGAGCTCCACCGCGGCGTCTCCCCCTCCGTCCCGGCGAAGTACGAGTAGGCGGACTGGTCCTCGACCGCATCCTCCGTCGCCTCGACGCGCATGAGCTGCACGCTGCCGAAACGACCGGACGGGATGGACCAGAAGTAGATCCAGTCCGTGCCGCCCTCGCTCACCCGCGCCGTCGCCACCTGCACGAAGTTCGAGTCCCCCGGCCACTCGACGCCCTCGACCGGCTGCCAGCTCTCGCCGCCGTCCCGCGAGACGATGAGCGCGGCACGGTTGGCATCCCAGGCACCGGGCTCCCCCCAGAAGCGCACCGACATGTACGACACGTACATCGTCTCGCCGATCGTGAACCCGTATGTGGGGATCTTCGTCACCTCACCCTCGGCGCCGTTCGCGTCGTGATCGCCCTCGATCAGCGCGGCGGCGAGGCCGATGTCGTCCTCCACCCAGCCCTCGAAGTCGATGCCGTCGGAGGGGTCGTCGTCGGTGGTCCAGGCCGCGACGTTCGACCGCCAGAATCCGCCCTGGCCGCCGATCGATTCGGGATCACGCTCGCCGAACGTGTCGCCGAAGAGGAAGAACGTGCGGTCGCCGAGGTTCACCATCGAGCCGAGATCGGTGCCGGCGACCGAGACCGCTGCGGTGTCGTTCATGGCGTCGGGACCGGTGAGCTGCGCGATCTCGGTGAGGTTCGAGACCCCCTCCAGCACGAACGGCCGGTCGGGATCGGGGTCGACGCTCACCGGCTGCTCCCCTCCCCCGGCACCGGAGCAGCCGGCGAGTGCGAGGACGACCGCGACGGAGGCCGCGGCGAGACGACGGCGGCGCCGACGGGCGGTCGGAAGGGTGGGGACGGGGGTCGGTGCGACACGGTGCATGATCCTCCTCGATCAGCGTTGCTGTGCCCCGAACCTAGCGAAATCGATTTCAGAAAACCAGCCCACGCGAGGGGATCCGTCCGCGGGCGGCCCCGCCGTCGGGACGCCCGGGTCAGTCGTCGAGCATCCGATCGCGCACCTGGCGACGTAGCACCTTGCCGATGAGCGACCGCGGCAGCTCGTCGACCGCGACCACGCGCTTGGGCACCTTGTAGGGGGTGAGCCTGGTGCGGCAGAAGTCACGCAGGGCCCCGGCGTCGAGTGTCGCGCCGTCTCGCAGCACCACCGCGGCGGCGACCTCCTCGCCTCCGCTCGCGCGGGGCAGGCCGACCACGGCGGCGGCGACCACATCGGGGTGCGCCTCGAGTGCGTCCTCGACCTCGGTGGGCGAGACGTTGAAGCCACCGGTGATGATGAGCTCTTTGAGGCGATCGACGATCGTGACGAACCCGTCGGCCGAGACCTCGGCGATGTCGCCGGTGCGCAGCCAGCCGTCGGCGAGCAGCACATCGGCGGTGTCTCCGGGACGCCGCCAATAGCCCTGGAAGACCTGGGGACCGCGCAGCAGCAGCTCGCCGCGCTCGCCCGCAGGCATGTCGACGTCGGTGTCGGCGGGATCGACGATGCGGATCTCGGTGCTGGGGAACGGCACTCCGACGGTGCCGGGGCGCCGGCTCGGACCGATCGGGTTCCCGAGGGCGACGGGCGAGCTCTCGGTCATGCCGTAGCCCTCGACCAGGAGACCGCCGGTCGCTTCCTCCCACTTCTGCACCGTCGCCACCGGCAGGCTCATCGCCCCGGAGATCGCGAATCGCACCGTCGACAGGTCGATCGTGCCGCGCGCTGCCGCACGGGCGAGCTGGTCGTAGATCGGCGGTACGGCGGGCAGGAACGTGGGCGGACTCGTGCGCGCCGCCTTCGTGACCAGCCCGAGGTCGAACGTCGGGAAGAGAACCAGCTTCGCCCCGATGCTCATGGCGAAGGTCAGGCAGAGCGTCATGCCGTAGGCGTGGAACAGCGGCAGCACCCCGTAGAAGGTCTCCTCGCCGTCGACCAGGCCCGGCACCCACGCGCGTCCCTGCATCGCATTCGCCCGCAGGTTCGCGTGCGTGAGGATCGCTCCCTTGGGGATGCCGGTCGTGCCGCTGGTGTACTGCAGCAGCGCCGTGTCCTCGAGCGTCGGGCCCGCAACCTTGCGGGAGAGCGGGCGGTGATCGACCAGCTTCTTCCAGGGCAGCGCCCGCCGTGTCTTCGGCGCGGCCGTGAGCTTCGCCCGGGCAGCCCGGGCCTTCGGGACGGGCAGCCGCAGCAGCATGCGCTGCGAGGCGGGCATGGCCTCGGTCAGATCGACGCTGACGATGTGCTCGACCCGCAGATCCGACGGGAACTCGGCGATCGTGTCGATGGTCCTGTTCCAGACGATCGCCACCTTCGCGCCGTGGTCCTCGAACTGGTGGCGCAGCTCCCGAGCGGTGTAGAGCGGGTTGTGCTCGACGACCACCGCGCCGAGGCGCAGAGCGGCGTAGAACGCGATGACGTGCTGCGGGCAGTTCGGCAGCACCAGCGCGACCCGGTCGCCTCGGCTCACGCCCAGGCGCCGCAGCCCCTCGGCCGCGCGCAGGATCCGGTCTCCGAGCTCGCGATAGGTGGTGACCGCCCCGAAGAACTCCAGGGCCGGCCGCCGGCCGTAGGTCGCGACACTCGCCGAGATCATCTCCGACAGGGTCTGCGTCGGCGCGTCGATCTCGGCGGGCACGCCCGCGGCATACGAGTCGAGCCAGGGCCGGGAGTCATGCGAGTTCGCGGGCATGACCCCATCCTCCCCGACCCGGCTGTGAGAATCGCTACCGGTTCGCGGCGACCACCTGGGCGACGGCGGCACGCTCGTCGTCGGACGGCTCGGCGATCGCCATGCGGCAGTGCGTGTCGACCACGTCGAGCACGCGGTACGCCTCTTTCATGCGGGCCATGTCTCCGCCGATCAGAGACACGACGTCGTCGACCGCGGCCTGGGCCGACGCGATCGCCGCGGCATCGCCCGAGCGACCGGCATCCGCGAGAGCGCGGAACGGCTTCGGGGTGACCGACGAGACACCCGAGACGACGCCCTGCGCACCCACCTGCACCGCAGCGATCAGGTCGCGGTCGGCACCGGTGTAGAGGTCGAAGTCGGCGGGAACCACGGCGCGGTACGCGGCGATCTCGTCGAGCGACAGCTCGCTGAGCTTCGCTCCCACCACGTTCGGCAGCGCGGCCAGGCGCACGAGAAGATCGGGCGAGACGGTGTTGCCGCTGCGCGCGGGGTAGATGTACACGTAGAGGCGCCCGTCGCCGACGGCATCCGAGACCGCTCGGTAGTAATCGAAGATCGCGTCTTCGGTCGACTTCAGGTAGTACGGGGTGAGCGCGGCGAACTCCGTCGCGCCGAGGCCCTTGGCGATCTCGACCAGGCGCACGGCCTCGAAGGTGCTGGGCTGGCCGACGTGCACGATCACCCGCATCTTGTCGGCGAGCTCCTCGAGGGCCGCCCCCACGAGCGCGGTGAACTCCGCGACGTCGACGGCGGGGAACTCCCCCGTGGTGCCGAGCACGAACGCGCCCTCGTTGCCCGACTGCCCGACGAAGCGGAAGATCGCACGCGAGCCTTCCAGGTCGAGGCTGCCGTCGCGGTGGAACGCCGTGGGAACGGCGGTCACGATGTCGTAGCGGGTCACTTCTCGGTCTCCTTGGAGTTCTTGCGCGCCCTGCGGCTCGCACGGGATGAGGTGTCGACGTTGCGGACGGTCGAGGTGAGCAGGTCGGGGTCCGCGGCGAGCTCGTCGTGGGCCTTCTCGATCTGCTCGACCGTCGATGCGGAGAGGATCGAGTCCTCGAGCGAGGCCCGTTCTCCGCGCGGAGAGCGGGCGGCGCGGATCGCCGGCATCACGATCGAGAGCACGGCGAGCGCGAGCAGCACGAGCGCAATCGGGCTGACCACCTCGAAGAACGGACGCGTCGGCAGGATCGCCAGCGTGCGAGCCAGGTTCTCCTCGGCCAGCGGGCCGAGCAGCAGGCCGAGCACGATGGGGCCGGCGGGCACCTGCATCCGCTTCAGCATCACCCCGATGACGCCGAACACGAGCATCGTGACGACGGTCGACAGGCTGTTCGAGGTGGCATACGTGCCGATGATGCAGAAGATCAGGATGCCGCTCCACAGGTACGGCTGGGGCACGTCGAGCAGCTTCACCATGCCCTTCATGCGCACGAGGCTCAGGGCGAGCGAGAGCAGCGTCGCGACGAGCATGATCCCGACGATCGAGACCACCAGGTCGGGGCGGTTGGTGAACAGGGTCGGACCGGGCGTGATGCCCCAGATGATCATCGAGCCGATCATCACGGCCATCACCGAGTCGCCGGGGATGCCGAGGGCCATCGTGGTCGTGAGCGAACCGCCGAGCGTGGCGCTGGAGGCCGTGTCGGAGGCGGCGACGCCCTCGATGGATCCCTTGCCGAACATCTCCGGGTGCTTCGAGGCCTTGCGCGCGCGCTCCCAGCCGATGAGCCCTGCGATGTCGCCACCCGCGGCGGGGATGAGGCCGACGCCGAGGCCGACGGCACCGCCGACCGCGGTCGCACGGCCGCTCTGCGTCAGCTCCGAGCGGTTCGGCCACCAGCGGCCGAGGCTCGAGATGGGGCGGACGTTGCTCTTGCGGTACGTGAGCAGCTGATCGAAGAGCTCGGCGATCCCGAAGAGGCCGATGATCACGGCGATGAAGTTGACGCCCTCGACGAGTTCGAGCACCCCGAACGTGAAGCGCTGGTCTGCGGTGGCCGCATACGTCCCGACGGTGCCGAGCATGAGGCCGAAGAGACCGGCGAGGATGCCCTTGAGCATCGACTTCGACGAGATGCCGATCATGATCGAGATGCCGAACACGACCAGCGCGAACAGCTCGGGCGATTTGAAGTAGTCGCGGGCGAAGCTCGCGATCGGCACCGCGGCGACGGCGAAGAGCACGAGCGAGGCGAGGATGCCGACGGCCGAGACGATCGCCGAGATCGTCAGCGCGAGGCCCGCTCTGCCCTGCTTGGCCATCGGATAGCCGTCGAGCGTGGTGGCGATCGACGCCGGGGTGCCGGGGGTGTTGATGAGGATCGAGGGCACCCTGTCGCCGAAGTTCGCCGCGACGTAGATGGTGAGCAGCACCGCGAGTCCCTGGACGGGCTCGAGGGTCATCGTGAACCCTGCGGCGAGGGCGACGGCCATGGTCGCGGTGATGCCGGGGAAGGCGCCGACCATGAAGCCGAGCAGGAGCCCCACGAGCATGTAGAGCAGGATCGAGATGTCGAGGAGCGAGTTCAGCCCCTCCATGAGCGCGTTCACAGCGGGATCCTCAGGAGCATGCCGAACACGACGTAGACGAACGCCGTGACGGAGACGGAGTAGATGATGAGGCTCAGCCAGCGGCGGTGGCCGTAGAGGAGCATGAGCGCGGCCATCAGCAGCGCGGCGGCGACCGGGAAGACCTCGATGCGATAGCCGAACAGGATGACGGTTCCGAGCGACCAGACGGCGATGAAGACGCCGGAGATCGCCAGGGTGGCGATGACGCGGAGCATCCCTCCGGACTGGATGCGGTCGAGATCCTCGCGACCGGGGGCCGGGCGGGTGAGGGCCACCGCGAGCACGGCGAGCGCGATGACCACGGCGGTGACCGCGATGACCATCGGCCAGAAGCGGGCATCGATCTGACCGGGTGCGGCCTCACGGCGCAGCGGGATCTGCGTGGAGAGGAAGAGGTACCCGGCGCTGAACGCGAGGGCGACGACCCCGAAGGCGATCTCGAGCGGTCGGGAGGCGGGTGCGCCCTGGTGCTCGTCCGGTGCGGCCGGGCTCGTGACGTCGGCGTGCGACATGATGCTCCTTCCCTGGTTCGATGTACGGCGTGGGTGATGCGGGGCCGGAGATGAGCCCGGCCCCGCGGTCCCGGGCCGGTCAGCCCAGGAGGTCCTTGAACAGGTCGAACTGCTCGTTCACGAACGTGGTCCACTCCGCGGAGTCGCGGTAGACGACGAGGTTGCCGGCATCCTTCTGGAAGGTCTGGTAGCCGTCGGAGTCGACCGCCTGCTTCACGGCCGACTCGAGCTCGCTCTTCACGTCGTCGGGCAGACCCTTGGGGGCGTAGATGCCGCCCCAGCCGCCGAAGACGACGTCTTCGCCGATGGCCTCGTCGACGGTGGGCACGTCCTCCGCGTCGGGGTGACGCTCGTCGTTCATGACGCCGAGGATGCGCACGGCCTCGCCCTGCGCCAGCGCCTCACCGAGTCCCGACACCGCAGCGACGGTCTCGCCGGATGCCGCGGCAGCGACCGCCGTCGCGCCACCGTCGTAGGGCACGGGCGAGAACGTCGCGTCGGTCGCATCGCCGAGGCCGATGGTCGCCGCCTCCCAGATCGATCCGGCGCCGGAGTTCGCGACCGTGACGGCCCCGGACTTCGCCCGGTCGACCAGATCCTCCAACGACTCGATGCCGCTGTTCGCGCCGACCGTGATGACGCCGGGAGCCAGCATGATCTGACCCAGCAGGTCGAAGTCATCCGGCAGCACGTTGGCGCTCTGGGTGGTGTTGAGCATCGCGATCTCGACGGGGGCGAATCCGATGACGTAGCCGTCGGGGTCCTGCGCTCCGACGTACTCCATGGCGAGGGCGCCTGCCGCGCCCGGCATGTTCTCGGGGATGACGCTGACGCCGAGGATCCCCTCGAGCTCGGTGGCGAGGGCACGCGACGACAGGTCGGAGCCGCCGCCGGGGTTCGCCTGGATGATCAGGCGGATGTCGTTCTCGGGAAAGGCGGATGCCGCATCCTCACCCTCTTCGACCTTCGTGCAGGCCGACAGGACGAGGGCGGTGGCGGCGACGGCCGCGATCGCGGCGGCGGCCCGGGTGATGCGCATGCGGGGCATCTTTGCTCCTCTACGTGGGTCGACCTTGTTGTCGACTCTCAGACCGTAGCAGCGTTTACTGTTAACAGTCAACACCAGAAGGCGCCGAGGCCCCCGATCGTGATCAGGCGGGTCGGTCGGCGAGCTCGCTCAGCATCCGATCCCTGGCGCCGTCGAGGTGGGCGGTCAGCACGGCGGCCGCCTGCTTCGGGGTGCCGGTGCGCATCACGTCCATCAGCCGCACGTGGTCGTCCGACGACTCATGCAGATCGTCATCGTGATTGATCGTCACCTCGAGGAGCGCGGTGAAGGTCGGCAGGTACTGGCTCCATGCCCCCTGCAGGCGCGGGTGGTCGGCGAGCGCGTAGATCTGGGAGTGGAACTCCAGGTCCGCGGCGACGAAGGCGGCATGATCGCCGCTGTCTGCCGCCGCACCCATCCGCTCGACCGCTGCGGTCATCGAGGCCCACCGCTCGTCGTCCTCGACCCGCATCGCCCGCGAGAGCGCGAGCTGCTCGAGGGCGCCCCGCAGGCTGTAGAGCTGATCGACGTCGTCCTGCGAAAGACCGGTGATGTAGACGCCGCGAGGGCGCTGCACCTCGACGAGCATCTCGAAGCTCAGCTGCGTGAGCGCGTCGCGGATCGGACCGCGGCTCACCGAGAACTCCTCGGCCAGCGCCTCCTCGGTGATGCGGGCTCCGGGTGCGAGCTCCCCGCGGACGATGCGCTGGCGGAGCACCTGAGCGACCTGCACTCCGAGGGACTCCCCGCGCTTGACGGACTCTGTCACGGTGACCTCCTGTTAACTGTCGACAGCATACACACGAACGGGGAGCGCCTTCCGGCACTCCCCGTTCGTGATCCTGCTCGTGATCAGCTGAGCCAGGCCGGGGCGCGCCCGCGCAGGAACGCGCCGTCGAGCGAGAAGCGGCCTGCACCGCTGAACGCCAGCGCGAGGGCGGCGGCGCCCAGCACGGCGACGAACTCGTATCCGCCCTCACCGACCCAGAGCCCCGCCGGCAGGTGCACGGCGAACAGCGCCACGACCATGTCGACCGCGAGGATGACGCCGACCGGGCGCGTGAAGAGACCGAGGGCGAGCAGGATGCCGCCGATGAGCTCGACGAACGCGACCAGAGGCGCGGCGATCTCGGGGAACGGGATGCCCATGCCCTCGAAGCTGCCGATGGTGCCGGGAATCGTGTACTCGAAGATCTTCTGCGCGCCATGGGCGGCGAAGATGACGCCGACCACGATGCGCAGGACGAGGAGTCCCAGCGAGGCGGCGGCGGAGGGGGCGGTGGTGTTCGTCATGAGGAGATGTTCCTTCGTGGCAGGACACCGCGCGCCAGGCGCGGAGCAGGGTGGATCCCTTCTCTCCACGCTAGGAAACCGACCTTTCCCTCTCCTGTGTGCAGCGCGCGACGCGCTCGCCGCCCGACACCTTCCGTAGACTCGCCGGATGGCGCGGTTCGCGTCCGGACGACGATGGGCGCAGCCGGGAAGGGGCAGGGGCGAAGGTGAGGGCACGATCGCTCTTCGGCGTGCTGCGCCTGGTCACAGCCGCCGTCTGCACGGTCGCGCTAGTGCACCGTCTCTTCTGGGGACTGAGCTCGCGGACGATCGCCGGCGAGAACTTCTTCGCCTATCTGACGGTGCAGTCCAACTGCGCGCTCGTGGTGGTCCTGCTGACCGGGACGGTGCTCGCCTTCATCCGCGCGACCGATCCGCGGTGGTTCACCGTGTCGCTGGCCCTCGTGCTCACCTGGACGATCACCGCAGGACTCGCGTTCGCGCTGATCGTCTGGCAGGCGGGTCTGCGCGGCATCCGCGTCGACGTGCCCTGGTCGGATCAGGTGCTGCACTTCTGGCTGCCCGCGTGCACCGCGATCGCCTGGGTCCTCACGCCGGGGCACCGCGGCGTGCCGTGGTGGGTGGTTCCGACGGCGCTCGCGTTCCCCCTCGCGTGGGGCGGCGTGACCCTGTGGCGCGGCCCCTCGGTGGGCTGGTACCCGTACTACTTCCTCGACCCGCGTCAGGTGTCGGGTCCGCCGGAGTTCCTGCTCACCAGCGGTATCGCACTCGCGATCTTCGCCCTGGTCGCCACGGTGATCGTGCTGGTGAGCCGCATGCGCCGGCGCGGCGGCGAACGCCCCGAGGTGTGACGCACGCGGCCCGCCCGGTGCGGGGTCAGGGCATGCGGGTCAGGGCTCCGCCGTGCGAGGTCAGAGCGTGCAGGGGGTCAGGGCGTCGTGGCGAGGAAGGGAGCGAGCGAGGAGATCGCCGCCTCCAGGGCCTTCTGGTCGTCGAGCTCGGCGAACTCGCCCGCCGCATCGCCACCGACGATCCCGACGAGCACGTTCTCCCCGGTCGCGGGCTGCAGGTTCACCCAGGTGCGGATCAGCGCATCGCCGCCGACCGCATGCCAGACGGTGGGCGCATCCGCATCCGCATCCGCATCGTCGCCCTGCGCGCCTGCGGCCCCCTCGGGAGGCGTAGCCGTCGCCAGGGGGTCGTCGAAGCGCAGCCATACGGTCTCGATGCGCCCCATGCCCAGGTCGGCGATCGCCCCTCGATGCCCGAAGGGCAGCGCCGGGGCGAACTGCATGCCGTCGCTCTGCAGCACGCCGAGCGGCACGGTGAGCAGGACACGGTCGAACGACAGGGATTCCCCGGATGCGATGCCGAGGCTGACGCCCGCCTCGTCGTAGGCGACGCGTCCGACGGGCGACGACAGGCTCAGCCGGGCGCCCTCGAGCAGGGTGTCGAAGACCGGCGTCAGGTCGCCGAGCGGCGCCACGTCTCCCTCCGCGGGGAGCGCCGGGGGGAACCAGGTCGACTGCTCGTCGGCATCGGAGCCGGAGGAGGCTGCGATCGCGGCGAGGAGCGCGGCGAGCCCCGGTTCCTCGACATCGACGCCGGCGGCGCCGAGCGCGTCTTCGAGCGAGGAGTCGGTCAGCGCCTGCTGCGCGGCCGTGATGGCGGACTCGACGGGATCGACCGACGGCGCATCGACATCGCCCTCGCCCGATCTCCACCAGGAGCCGGCGATCGGGGCGGTGCGGACGTCGAGCGTGTCGAGCGTCTCGATCAGTGCGGCGTCGGATGCGCCGAGCAGCCAGCCCCCGAGTTGGGCCGGGAACGGCCAGGCGTCGTCGTCCACGACCGACTGGATGCGTCCGCCGACGCGATCCCGCGCCTCGAACACCGTCACCTCGAGCCCGTCGGCCACGAGCAGCGAGGCCGCCGTCGCTCCGGCGAGACCCGCGCCGATGATCGCCACGCGCTCCCCTCGATCGGCGGCGCGCAGCAGCTGCGCGGCCGCGCGCTCTCCCGAACGGATCGCGGCCCCGACAGTACCCGGGGCCTCCGTGTCGGTCGCCTCGCCGGCGAAGAACAGGCGCTCGTCGATCGGTTCGGCCAGAGCGTCCCGCGCACCGGCGAGCACCCCGACCGGGGTGAAGCTGGCCGCGCCGAGCGCGAAGGCGTCGGTCGACCACGCGCTGCGCGCGAACGCCGCCGGCGTGATCGTGTCGGTGGTCGGCTGCGGCGTCGGCGAGCGGTCGGGCGTGGGCGACGGCGCCGGCTCGGGCGTACAGGAGGCCAGAAGGACCCCGAGAACACCGGCTCCGGCGCCGATCAGCAGTGTGCGACGCGTCATCCTCATCGTGTCGCAACGATACCGCGCGCGGATGGACGCGCGTGCGGCATGCCGGCGGCGGACCTCTCCTGCACCGACGCGGGGAGCACTCGGACTGTCCCCCGAGCAGTGGGGATAGGGACGGTCGCCATCGGCGAGCGACATCACACTGCCATTCTGGCTCGACGCTCGGAGGATGGAGACATGGCGATGAACGACCCTCAGATCTGGACACTCATCGGAGTGTTCGGCGCGGTGATGATCGGAGTGGTGACGGTCATGACCACCCAGTTCAGCAGAGTGATCCGAGCCGAGATCGGCCGGCTCGACGGCACCCTCACCGGCAGCATCGGCCGGCTCGACGGCACCCTCTCCGGCAAGATCGGGGCGCTCGACGGCACCCTCTCGGGCAAGATCGAAGCACTCGACGGCACCCTCTCCGGGAAGATCGAGGCGCTCGACCATCGCTTCACCGGCCAGATCGACGCACTCGACCATCGCCTCACCGGCCAGATCGACGCACTCGACCATCGCCTCACCGGCCAGATCGACGCACTCGACCATCGCCTCACCGGCCAGATCGACGCACTCGACCATCGCCTCACCGGCCAGATCGAAGGTGTCGAAGGGCGGCTCAGCAGCAGGATCGATGCACTCGATTCACAGCTGAACGGTCGCATCGACACACTCGACAAAGAAGTGGCCGACATCGCGACCCGGTTCTTCGGAGCAGCCTGACTGCCGACGTCGGCAGCGATCGGCAACTATCTCAGCCGCGGCCGCTGCCGCTGCCGGGGCGCCAGAGGACGACGTCGGTCGACCTGCGCAGACGACGGCCACCCGGCATCGGGATGACGCCGGCGGACCCTGCCGCGAACACGCGGACGCCGGGACGGTTCTCGCGCTCTGCGCGCAGTGCCGCATCGAGCTCGGCCACCCGTCGCTGCAGCATCCGGTTCTCGTCTTCGAGATCGAGCACGCGCGCGATCGCGGGAAGACTCACTCCCTCGGACGAGAGCTGGGCGACCTCGCGCAGCTGCTCGATGTTGCGGCGGGAGTACCGCCGCGAGCCGCCGGAGGTGCGGCCGGGCACGACGAGGCCGATGCGGTCGTACTGTCGCAGCGTCTGCGGGTGCATGCCGGCGAGCTCAGCGGCGACGGCGATCGCGAACACCGGGGTGTCGGCATCCACTCGTCGTTCAGTCACGGTGAATCCCTCCTGCCTCGGTGTTCGCGATCCTCGTCATCATCTTCTAGCGGCGCGCCTTCGCCATGAGCTCGGCACGCGGGTTCTCGGACGGCTCCAGGGACTGGAACTTCTCCAGAGCCTCCCTGGCTGCCTCATCGAGGTGCGTCGGCACCGCGATCTGCAGCTCGGCGAGCAGATCGCCCGTGCCCTTCGTCGTCGTGACACCGCGTCCCTTGACCCGCAGCACACGGCCCGACGGGGTGCCGGGCGCGACGCGGAGCTTCACGGTGTCGCCGCTGAGCGTCGGCACCTCGATCGTCGCGCCGAGGGCCGCCTCGGTGAACGTCACCGGCACGACCACGCGCAGGTTGAGCCCCTCGCGGGTGAACACCGGATGCGGTCGCACGGCGATCTGCACGACGACATCGCCGTTCTCCCCGCCGTCCGGCGAGGGCCTGCCGCGTCCGCGCAGCCGGATCTTCTGACCGTCGGCGACACCGGCGGGGATCTTCACCTTGAACGGCTTGCCGTCGTCGCCCTGCAGACTGATCGTCTCGCCCTGCACCGCTGTCGCGAAGTCGAGCGTCGTGCGCGCCGTGACGTCGGCACCCTTCTGGGGGCCGCCGAAGCCACGGAACCCTCCGGACGTCTGCCCGAAGCGGCCGGAGCCGAACGGCCCGCCCTGACCCTGGTTGAACATCGCGAAGATGTCCTCGAAGTCGGCGGACTGCTGCTGCCCGCGCCCCTGCTGCCCGAACCGGCTGAAGACGTCTTCGAAGCCGCCCGCACCCGAGCCACCCGCCGTGAAGCGGGCGCCCGAGCCCATCGCGCGGATCTCGTCGTACTCCTTGCGCTGTTCGGCGTCGGAGAGCACCGAGTACGCCTCGCTGACCTCCTTGAACTTCGCCTCGGCCGTCGCATCACCCTGATTGGAGTCCGGGTGATACTTGCGAGCGAGCTTGCGGTACGTCTTCTTGAGATCGGCGTCGCTGACATCCTTCGAGACCCCGAGGGTCTTGTAGAAGTCCTTGTCGAACCAGTCCTGGCTAGCCATAGATCACCTACTCGGCAGGTACGGCGACGACGACCTTCGCGGGACGCAGCTCGACGTCACCGAGGCGGTAGCCCACCTCGACGACCTCGAGCACCGTGGTCTTGTCGGCGCCGGGGGTGGGCTGCTGGAAGATGGCCTCGTGGCGCTGGGGGTCGAACTCCTCGCCCTTCTCGCCGTACGAGACCACGCCGAGCCGCTCGACCACGGCGCGCACCTTGCCCGCGATCACGGCGAAGGGGGTGCCCTCGACGAGATCCCCGTGCTGGGCCGCGCGGTCGAGGTCGTCGAGCACGGGGATGAGGCCCTTGGCGGCCTCGCCCTTCGCCCGCTCGCTCTCGACCTGACGCTGCTCCTCGGTGCGGCGGCGGTAGTTGGCGTACTCGGCCTGAAGACGCTTGAGGTCGTTCAGCAGCGTCGACTCCAGATCGGCGAGCACAGCATCCTCTGCCGCCGCCTCGCCGGTCTGGGTCGCGCCGAGGATGTCGTCGACCGTCAGATCGTCCGGCGCGCCGTCGACCGGCGTCTCATCGGATCCTTCTGCCGCCGCGGCCTCGCGCGAGTCGGGGTTCTGCGGCGAAGGGCCGGTGCTCTGCGCATCCGACCCCTCGCTGCGAACCTCGTCGTCACCTTCGAAGTTCTTGTCCGTCATGATTACTTCTTCTCGTCCTCGTCGTCCACGACCTCGGCGTCGATGACATCCTCGTCGGAGGACGAAGAGTCATCGGCCGGAGCCTCGCCCGCGGCGTCGGCGCTCGGGGCGCCCTCGGCCTGGGACTGTGCGTAGATGGCCTCGCCGATCTTGCCCTGCGACTGGTTCAGCTTGTCGAACGCGGTCTTCACGGCCTCGTCGTCCTCGCCGGCCAGTGCCGCCTTGAGCGCGTCGACGTCGGCCTTGACCTCGGTCTTCACGTCTTCGGGCAGCTTGTCGTCGTTCTCGGTGATCAGCTTGTCGATCGAGTACGCGAGCGTCTCGGCCTGGTTGCGGACCTCGGCGGCCTCGCGACGGGCCTTGTCCTCGGACGCGTGCTCCTCGGCCTCACGGACCATGCGCTCGATGTCCTCCTTCGACAGCGAGGAGCCGCCGGAGATGACGATGGACTTCTCGGTGCCCGTGCCCTTGTCCTTCGCGGACACGTGCACGATGCCGTTGGCGTCGATGTCGAACGTGACCTCGATCTGCGGGATGCCGCGGGGAGCCGGGGCGATTCCGGTGAGCTCGAACGTGCCGAGCGGCTTGTTGTCGCGGGTGAAGTCGCGCTCGCCCTGGAAGACCTGGATCGCGACGGACGGCTGGTTGTCGTCGGCCGTGGTGAAGGTCTCGCTGCGCTTGGTCGGGATGGCCGTGTTGCGCTCGATGAGCTTCGTCATCATGCCGCCCTTGGTCTCGATGCCGAGGCTGAGGGGCGTGACGTCGATGAGGAGGACGTCCTTGCGCTCGCCCTTGAGGACACCGGCCTGCAGGGCGGCACCGACGGCGACGACCTCATCGGGGTTGACGCCCTTGTTGGCCTCCTTGCCGGTCTCGCGCTTGACGAGCTCGGCGACGGCGGGCATACGCGTCGATCCGCCCACGAGGACGATGTGATCGATGTCGGCGACCTTGATGCCGGCTTCGCGGATGACGTCCTCGAACGGCTTCTTGGTGCGGTCGAGCAGGTCCTTGGTGAGGTCCTCGAACTTGGCGCGGGTGATGGTCTCGCTCAGCGACACCGGTCCGGACTCCGTCAGCGACAGGTACGGGAGGTTGATGCTGGTCGAGGTCGAGGAGGAGAGCTCCTTCTTGGCCTGCTCCGCCGCCTCCTTGAGACGCTGCAGGGCGATCTTGTCACCCGAGACGTCGACGCCGGTGGTCTCCTTGAACTGCTTGATCAGGTGGTCGACGAGGCGCTGGTCCCAGTCGTCTCCGCCGAGGCGGTTGTCACCCGAGGTGGAGCGCACCTGGATGGTCGAGAAGTCGTCGTCCTTGCCCACCTCGAGGAGGGAGACGTCGAAGGTTCCGCCACCGAGGTCGAAGACCAGGATGAGCTCGTCCTCCTTGCCCTTATCGAGGCCGTAGGCGAGAGCGGCGGCGGTGGGCTCGTTGATGATGCGCAGGACGTTGAGGCCCGAGATCTCTCCGGCCTCCTTGGTGGCCTGACGCTCGGCGTCGTTGAAGTACGCGGGAACGGTGATGACGGCATCCGTCACGGTGTCGCCCAGGTACGACTCGGCGTCGCGCTTGAGCTTCTGGAGGATGCGCGCGGAGATCTCCTGCGGCGTCCACTTCTTGCCGTCGACGTCGAAGGTCCAGTCGGTGCCGACGTGGCGCTTGACCGACGCGATGGTGCGGTCGACGTTCGTGACGGCCTGGCGCTTCGCGGTCTCGCCGACGAGCACCTCCCCGTCCTTCGTGAAGGCGACGACCGACGGGGTCGTGCGGAAGCCTTCGGCATTGGCGATGACCTTCGGCTCGCCACCCTCGAGGACGCTGACGACGGAGTTCGTCGTACCGAGGTCGATTCCAACAGCACGTGCCATGTGATTCTCCTTTGTTGCGAGGTTGATGTGGTTCGGAAAACTCTGGGCGATCGGGAAAACCTGAGTCGCGATGACTCAACTGTAGCCGGGTGCCTCGGAGGTGTCAAACAAAGTTGATATGAATTGGCTCAACTTTGCCGAGGAGCACGCCGGACTCGTCGTTGTTAGGGCACCCTCACTCGGAAGATGGCAGGATGGGAGGCAACGGACGACTCGACCCGCGAGCGCGTCCGCCGGCGGCGCCGCCCTGGTCGGCGCACCCGCGTCGGACCGCACCGCGCGCACCGCCCGTCTCTCGGGAGTGCGCATGACCGACACCGATGCCTACGACGCGCTCGTGATCGGCGGTGGCCCCGCCGGGCTCTCCGCCGCACTCAACCTCGGCCGATCGCTCATGCGGGTGCTGCTCGTCGACGCGGATCGCCCGCGCAACGCGGCCACCTTGAACTCGCACGGCTTCCTCACTCGCGACGGCGTGCCCCCGCACGAGCTGCGACGCATCGCGCGCGAGGAGCTCGCGGCGTACCCGAACATCGAGGTGCGCACCCGCGTCCGGGTCCTCTCTCTCGAACGATCGGACGGCGCCGCGGATGCCGAGGCGGCGCGATTCACGGCGTCCGTCGGACGCAGGGATCCCGCCCGGGTCGTGACCGCGCGTTCGGTGGTGCTGGCCACCGGCCTGCGGGAGACGCTCCCCGAGGCGCCGAACCTGCGCGGCTTCTACGGCATCAGCCTGTTCAGCTGCGCGGCCTGTGACGCCTGGGAGATGCGCGGGCGACGCCTCGCGCTGATCGGCACGACCGACGACCTCACCGACCGCGCACGGCTCATCTCACGCTGGACCGACCACCTGACCGTGTTCACTCTCGGCGCCGACACCGTCACGGTGGCGCAGGAGGCGGAGCTCGCCGCAGCCGGAGTCGCCGTCGCGCGGCATCCGATCTCCGAACTCGTCGGCGACCGCGGCCGCATCGAGGCGATCCGACTGGAGGACGGCACCGAGGTCGCGATCGACGGCGGTTTCGTGCGCCCGCAGTGGGAGACCGACCTGTCGTTCCTGCGCGGATTCGCCCCGTCGGTCGATCACGACGGGCACCTCGTCACCGATCGCTCGGGACGCACCGACATCCCCGGGCTGTACGCGGCCGGCGACGCGGCGATCCCCGGCCCGCAGCAGCTCATCGTCGCCGCGGGCGCCGGCGCGAGGGTCGCCTCGGTGCTGGTGCAGGACGCCGTCGGCATCACGACCGCGCACTGACCGCGTCGGACGACCGGCATCCGGTCACTTGCCGCCGGGAGGGCCTGCGAGAAGCAGCACGACGTACAGCGCGACGATGGCGACCACGAGCAGCAGCACGAGGACGAACGGCCTGAGCAGGAACCACCGCATCAGACGGTCGTACCAGCGGGCGTCGCGCGGGTCGTCGGTCTGCTCCCGCCGCCAGGCGCCCGCGAGACGACCGGTGCGCTGCAGCCAGATCTCCATCGGTATGGTCGCATAGGGGACGATCGCACTCGCCACGGCGAGGACGGCGACTCCGACGTGCCAGCGCTGATTCAGCGCGACGAGGATCGCGGTCGCCCCGTAGGCGAGGAAGACGAAGCCGTGGATGCCCCCGCCGATGGTGACCACGATGCCCGGCGCACCCGCGGCACGGGCGATGATCGCCGAGATCAGGATGGTCCAGGTGATCGCCTCCGCGATCGCGAGGACCCGGTACAGGCGGTCGGGCGTACGGAACACGGGACTCCTCGGGTGGGGGTCCTTCCAGGGTATCCGGAATAGCGCCGCGGCCCCCGGCGTTGCCGAAGGCATGGTGAAGGTCGAATCCACAGCTCTGGGGCGGGTGCTCGACTCCGTCGACCTGCGTGTGGGAGTGGCCCGACGCGTCGCTCTGACCGACGGCGACCGTCTGCCCCTGCCGTCGGGAGCGGCCACCCTGGTCTACATCGCCGCGGGGTCGGTGAGCGGGCATCCCCCCTCCACCGCCGGATGCCGCCTCGACGTCGACCGCACGGCCAGCGCCGGGACGACGGTCGTGGCGATCGACGAGCGGCCGATGCGCGCGAGCCTCCTCGCGGGCGACGCGTTCCTCACGCTCGGCCGGACACCGGTCGCGCTGCGAGCGGACACCGCCTCCGATCTGGTGGTGGTGGAGCTCGAGTTCTCCGACAGTGCGTCCCGGCTCGCCGCACTTCTCCCCGACCCGATCACCGTGATGTCGTTCGACGCGCTCGAACCGGCGGCGGCGGCGCTCGCGGCGAGCATGGGCCCGACCGATCCGCCGTCGTCGCCCGAACGCCAGGGGGATCCCGTGATCTGCCGCGTCATGGCGAAGACCGTGCTGCTCAGCGTGATCCGCGCCTGGGCGGCAGACGGCTGCGCCCCCGAGGGCTGGCCCTCCGTGGCGAAGGATCCGTTCCTCGACCGCGTCGTCGACGCCATCCACGCGCAGCCGGGCCAGGACTGGACGGTCGAGCGCCTCGCCGGCGTCGGCGCGATGTCGCGCTCCGTGTTCGCCGAGCGCTTCCGCACGGCGATCGGCCGCTCCCCCGCCGACTACGTCACCGAGGTGCGCATCGATGCGGCGAAGCGGATGCTGAGCGAGGGCCGCTCCGTCAGCGAGACCTCGCGCGAGCTGGGCTACGCGTCGGACGAGGGATTCAGCCGCGCCTTCCGTCGCCGCACCGGCATGACACCGTCCGCGTGGCGGGCTCAGGCGCTGACCGCCGTCCCCGCCTGAGCACGACGTCCCCGCCTGAGCACGACGTCGCAGCCCGGGCCCGACACGCCGCCCGCTGCCGAGAGCGGCCGGCGCGGCAGCTCGATCGGAGTCCGTGCCCGGTGCCGGACGCCGCGACTCAGGTGAGCGCGGCCGCTGCCGTGCTCGTGCGATTCGACAGCCCGAACAGCACGGCGCCGACCAGCAGCGAGATCGCGCCGAGAACGTAGACGAACTCGACGTCGAGAGTGTCGACGAGCAGGCCGCCCACGCCCGCGGCCAGTGTGATCGCTCCCTGGAATCCGACGACGACCAGGCTGCCGCCGGCCTCGAGACGGTCGGGCGTGCGGTGACCGACCCACGTGTTGATCACGAGCAGCCATGACGAGAAGAAGAACCCCCACACGAGCACGACGATGCCGATGCCGAGCACCGATCCCGACAGGAAGATCATCGAGAGCACCGATACCGAGATCACGAGCGGTGCGAGCACCGCGAAGAAGGCGAACGTGCGGTCGATGACGAATCCGAGCCCGAGGTTGCCGGCGAGGCCACCGACCCCGAACAGGGCGAGCAGCACGATGATGGTCGACGGCTCGACCTCCGGGATGCGTTCGAGAGCGAGTCGCACGTAGGTGTAGGCCAGGAAGTGGCCGAGAACGACGAGCACGTGTCCGACCATGCCGAGTCCGATGCCGGGACGACGCAGGGTGTCGACGAGCAGGCGGATGCTCGACGCCTGCTCGGCGGGGACGGACGGCAGCAGGAATCGCAGCGCCACCGCCAGCAGGACCATGAGCACGCCGGCGATCGCGAAGACCGTCTGCCAGTCCACGACCTCGCTGAGCATCACACCGAGCGGAACACCCGCGACCGTGGCCAGCGAGACACCGGCCGAGGTGAACATGACACCGCGTCCGAGATGCGAGGGGCCCGCGAGCCGGGCGGCGACCGTGATCGACATAGCCCAGAAGGCGCTGATCGCCGCGCCGAGGAGGAATCGGGCGAGCAGCACGATGATCAGGTTCGGCGCGATCGCCACGATGAGGTTCGACACCGCCGCGGCGAGCGCCATCCAGACGAGCAGCGAGCGGCGGTCGAGCCGGGGGAACATGAGGCCGACGGTCGGGGCGACGATCAGACCGACGAGCGCGGTGACCGTGACCGTCTGCCCCGCCTGGCCGGGGGTGACTCCGAGGGCATCGGCCATCTCGGTGAGCACGCCGTTGGGCAGGAACTCCGCGGTGACGAGCAGGAATCCCATCAGCATCAGCACGATGAGGCCGCCGTAGCGGATCCGCTCGGTGGGGGCGGTGGTCGTCGGAACGGGCGCGGTCGTCGTCATGGTTCCAGGTTCGCAGCCACAGAGGGTCGGCGCCCGACGCGGCGTCTGCGGCATCCGACCATTCGTCCGGACCGGGTCTGGACAGCATCCGTCCGCGCGCCCTAGGCTCGACCACGCGCCGGGTGATCCCGGAAGGCCCGAGCGAGAGGAGTGGATGACATGAACATCGTCTCTGTCGTGACCCTCGCCGACATCCTTCCCCTCGAGGCCGCCCGCTCCTGATCCGCGCGTGGCCTCCCCTCCCTCGGAGCCACACCGTGTCTGATCTCTCCGCTTCGTCCGAAGCACCCTCCCCGCGTCTCTTCGACGCGTCTCCCTTCGAATCCGTTCCCTCCTTCGCCGATGTCGAACCCGGCGAGAACCAGCGCTGGACCACCTGGCCGGCGATCACCCCGTCGGAGCGCGGCCCGCAGCCGTGGCCGGACTGGGTGGTGACCAGCGCCGGTGCGCTCGACACCGAGCTCGGCATCCTCAAGACCGGCAAGGAGGCCGACGTCTTCCTTCTCGAACGCGCGGTGCCGGATGATCCCGGCCGGCGCACCCTCCTGGCCGCGAAGCGCTATCGCGATTCCGACCACAGCAGCTTCCACCGCTCCGGCGTCTACACCGAGGGCCGCTCGACCCGGAACACGCGCGACACGCGTGCGCTCGCCAAGAAGTCCGAGCACGGCCGCGCGGTCGCGGCGCTGCAGTGGTCGTTCGCCGAGTTCGACGCCCTGTGCCGCATGTGGGAACTCGGGGCGCCGGTGCCCTACCCCGTGCAGGTCAACGGCACGGAGCTGCTGATGGAGTTCATCGGCGACACGGACGGTGTCGCCGCACCCCGGCTCGCCGCCGTGCGCAGCGCGCCCGACGAGCTGTCGGGCCTCTACGACCAGGTGGTCGACCTCATGCGGATCTTCGCGGCGGCGGGCTTCGCGCACGGTGACCTCTCGGCCTACAACCTGCTCGTGCACCGGGGCCGGGTGCGGGTGATCGACCTGCCGCAGATCGTCGACATCATCGCCAATCCGCAGGGCCTGGATCTGCTGCACCGCGACTGCGTCAACATCTGCGACTGGTTCACCCGCCGCCGCGTCGAGCGCGATGCGGAGGAGCTCTTCGCCGAAATGCTCGCGGCGTCGTACGCGTGAGTCCCGGCCGGGGGGACCGCGCACTGCCGCGCGGCGCGCCGTCACCATCCGTTCACCCCGCGCGGCCAGACTGCGAGCATGAGCGAATCCCCCCACGGCGGCGCCGCAGCGGAGCCCGCAGCGACGGCGAACAGCGGTGCGGTCGGCGTGATCGGCCTCGACCTTCGCGGCGACGACCCCGCCCCGCGGAAGCAGGTCTTCTCGTGGGCGCTGTGGGACTGGGCGACGCAACCCTTCAACACGGTCATCCTCACCTTCATCTTCACCGCGCTGTACCTCACGACCGAGGCGTTCCTGCCGCCCGAGGTCGCCGGTCTCGACTCCGCAGACCCGATCCGCACCGCGGCAGAGGCCGACCTGGCGTCGGGACTGGGTCTCGGCTCGACGATCGCCGGCATCGCGATCCTCCTGATCGCACCGGTGCTGGGCCAGCGCGCGGATGCCGCCGGCAAGCAGAAGCTCTGGCTCGGCATCGGCACGGGTGCCCTCATCGCCTGCATGCTCGGGCTGTGGTTCGTCGAACCGACGCCCGCGCTGTTCTGGCTCGGCGTGGCCCTGATCTCGGCGGGATCGGTGTTCGGCGAGATTGCCGCGGTGAACTCGAACGCCATGCTCATCGGCATCGCGAACCCGAAGACCGTCGGCCGCATCTCGGGTCTCGGCTGGGGGTTCGGCTACATCGGCGGCATCATCGCGCTGGTGCTCGTGATCATCTTCTACATGGCCGACTGGTTCGGCCTCTCCGAAGACGGCGGACTGCCTTTCCGGATCATCGCGCTCGGATGCGCCATCTGGGCGATCGTGTTCTCGATCCCGATCTTCCTCAACGTGCCGGAGCCGTCGCTCGGACGCCCCGAGCGCAAGGTCGGCTTCTTCGCGTCGTACGGTCTTCTCGTCAGGGACGTCGTCGGCCTCTACCGCAACCCCGACACCCGTCAGACGTTCTGGTTCCTGCTGTCGAGCGCCGTGTTCCGCGACGGTCTCGGCGGCGTCTTCGCGTTCGGCGCGATCATCGCCGGGCAGGTGTTCGACTTCGAGTTCCTCGAGCTCGTGATCTTCGGCATCGCGGCGAACCTCATCGCGGGCGTCTCGACCATCATCGCCGGACGCTACGACGACCGGTTCGGCCCGAAGCGGATCATCCTCATCTCCCTCGCCGCCATGGTCGTCGCGGGGCTCGCGGTGTTCTTCCTGGTGGACGCAGGAGCGATCGTGTTCTGGATCGGCGGCCTGCTGCTGTGCGCGTTCGTCGGACCCGCGCAGGCGGCGTCGCGGTCGTTCCTGGCCCGCATCACCCCGGCCGGACGCGAGGGTGAGATCTTCGGCCTGTACGCCACGACGGGCAGAGCCGCGAGCTGGATGGCATCCGGTGCCTGGACCCTGCTCATCGTGCTGACGGGCTCGACCGCCTTCGGCATCCTGGGCATCGTGCTGGTGCTCATCGCCGGCTTCCTGCTGCTGCTGCCGGTCAGAGCCACGCAGCGCGCCTGACCCTCGTCCCGCCGGGCGAGGCGATCCGCGTCCCGCCGGGCGAGGCGATCCGCGTCGCTCGGGGTGACGCGCCGGCCGATGCTCGGGCGGGAGTAGCCTGACCGCGTGACGGTCATCATCGCATTCCTCGCCAACATCCTCGTCGCGATCGCCAAGACGGTCGCCGCCGTGCTCACGTCGTCGGCATCGATGGTGGCCGAGGCCGCGCACTCGTGGGCGGATGCCGGCAACGAGGTCTTCCTGCTCATCGCCGACCGCCGCGGCGCGCGCGCCAAGGATGAGCGGCATCCGCTCGGCTATGGTCGCGCCGCGTTCGTCTGGTCGCTGATCGCCGCGTTCGGGATCTTCACCGCGGGATCGATCGTGTCGATCATGCACGGGGTGCAGGAGCTGTCCGAGACGGGACCGGTCGAGAGCCCCGTCGTCGCGTACGCGGTGCTCGGCATCGCCTTCGTGCTCGAGGGGGCGTCGTTCACGCAGGCGATGGTGAAGTCGCGACGTCTCGCGCAGGAGCGGGGATCGTCGACCTGGGACTACGTGCTCGACACCAGCGACACGACGTTGCGTGCGGTGTTCTTCGAGGACGCGGCCGCGCTGATCGGTCTCGTGCTCGCCGCGGGGGCGATCGCGATGCATCAGATCACGGGAGTCGCTGCCTGGGATGCCGTGGGGTCGATCCTCGTCGGCATCCTGCTGGGGATCGTCGCCGTGATCCTGATCGGGCGCAACATCGCCTTCCTCGTCGGATCGAACGCATCGCCCGCGCTGCGCGAGCGAGTCGGCCGGGCGCTGCTCGGATCGCCGCAGATCCAGCGCCTCACCTGCCTGCACATCGAGTACGTCGGGCCGAACCGGCTGTTCATCGTCGCCGAGGTGGATCTCGCCGGCGACGCCCGCGAACACGACGTGGCCCGGCGCCTGCGCGAGATCGAACAGCAGATCGAGGCGCACCCGGTGGTCGAGACCGTCGTGCTCTCGCTCTCCGTCGACGATGAGGAATCGCTCGCATTCGGCACCGACGCAGCTGCCGGAACCGATGCAACCGCGGGCGCCCAGCCGTAGCCGTAGCCGTAGCCGTAGCCGTAGCCGCATCATCCGGCCCGCGCGAAGACCGGTGCCTTCTGCGCATTCCTCGCGTTTCGCACCCGCTCTGCACCGCTGAGGCGCGGGGTGCGCCATCGTTGGTCGGGGTCCCACCAGACAGGTCCCCGCACCTGCGGGATGCCGTCGTTCATGCGGATCTCCCACCCGGACTTCCCGAGGGATCGGTGATGCCACCAGCACAACGGCACACCGTTGTCCGTATGTGTCGGACCACCCTTCGCGTGCTCGGTGACGTGATGGATCTCACACCATGACGCCGGAACATGGCACCCCGGGATCAGACATTCCTTGTCGCGGGCGATGATCGCCCGCCGTTGATGCACCGTGAAGACCCGATCGGTGGTCGTGATCGCGATGATCCGCCCCTCATCGAACATCACCCGCTGAATCGTCCCCGAGCACCCGACGTGCGCGGCAACGGAGACGGGCAACTGTCCCCAGGCGCCGCCGACGCTCGCGCGCCCGGTGCCCTCGGCGAGGTCGTTCGCATCGACCGTCACCACCAGGACCGGTGCGGCGCCACCGAGGGTGGGCATGTCTCGGTGACGGGCAGCGATCGCCAATGCCGCGGCGAGCGCGTCATGTCGCTTCTGTGCGGGCGTGCGGTCGTCGATGACGCAGCGCGGATCGGAGTTGTACGGGTCCTCTTCAGCATCGCCGTCTTCAGCATCGCCGTCTACAGCATCGCCGTCGTCAGCATCGCCGTCGTCAGAATCGACGCCGTCAGAATCGACAGTGAACACCACACCCGGCAGAGGCGGGCCGTCGCCCTTGGGGTTGTTCATCGCATCGAGGATCAGCTCGAACTGCGCGGCGACATCGGGCGTCAGATATCCCTTGATGGAACGCAGCCCATCGCGCACCTGGCCGAGGGTGATGCCCCGACGACGCGCAGGCTCATCGCCGGGCTCGTCTCCATCGGGGTCGAGCAGCATGGCCAGCGTCTCTGCAAGGAGCTTCAGCTCGTCGATCGTGGGTGCCGGGCCCTGAACCTCATCGTCTGGGCCGGCCTCGGGGTCGGGTCTGATGCCTCGCGCCGCACGCGCGAGGCAGATGTCGGCGTCGAGCCGATCATCGACGCTGATGCGGTGCGACACCTTCTCGAGCGGCTCGGTCGCGGCGAGCATCCCCGCGATGCTGAGCGCGCCGTCGAGCATCGCCTCTCGCAGCGCCGGCCACCGCGCGGGCAGCCGATCGCCGGACACCAGGTTCACATCCCGTCGAACCAGGTCGACGGCAGCCCCGACGCGCGTCGCTCCGCGCATGTCTGTCAGCAAGGTGCGCTGGAGCAGTTCGTTCTGCGTCCGGCATCCGGTGGAATGCGGGAAGTCGATCGCATCGCCACTGGCGATCGTCTCGACCACGACGGCCTCGACGCGCCGGAACGCTGCTCCGGCGGCCTGCAGGACCTCGACCCGTTCCACGTCGGACAATCCCGCGAGCGCGTCATCGGACAGCACCCGATCGAGGTCGGCGACGACCTGATCGACAAGGCTTCGAGTGCGGGATGGCATGCCCCCATACAACCCGGGGCCACCGACATTCGAGCCACTGATTCGAGCACTTTTCGGCCAGATCAGAAGCATATTCCGGAACACCGCAGCAGCGTTCCGGAATGCCGATCACGAACGCCGCACGTCGCCCCCGGCACAGGTCTCCAACGATCCAGACCGCCCTCGCCCGGGCCGCCACTCCGGCGGCAGATCGAGCGCTCAGCTCTCCCAGTTGTCGGCGAGCTTGTTCAACAGCATCGCGAGCTGCTCCCGCTCGTCCGCGGTGAACGCCGCGAGCGCCTTGCCGAGAGCCTCGCGCCGCTCCCCCCTCATTCCGCGCGCAGCCGTGCGCCCCTCGTCCGTGAGCGCGATGCGCGTGCGTCGCGCGTCGTCCGGATCCGCCTCGCGCCGCACGAACCCGTGCGCGACCCCCTGTTGCACGAGCCGCGAGGCGCGCGGCTGATCGACACCGATCGCCGCGCCGAGGTCGCTCACGCTCAGCGGTGCGGATGCCGCGGCGAGCGCCTCGAGCATCCGCATCCGAGCCGGTCCCCCGAAGCGCCCGGACGGATCGTTCATCCACGGCGGCATGCCGGGATGTCCCGAGCGCCCGTGATCGTGCACGCCTTGCTCGAAGTGGTCGGGATGCGGGCCACCGTGCCACCCGCGCGTCGCACCCATCCCGCGGGGGCCTCGACCGCGTTCGCCCGGACGGCGCCCGCGCAGGCGGGACAGGGCGCGGGCGATGGCCTCGGCGGGGTCGTTCTCTTGGGCGCTCACCCGTCGATTTTACATGCGACTTGACATGCATCCGAACTGCATGTCACACTACATATACATGCATAGTGACAAGCACATGCTCCATGACATCTAAGGACTCATCCCATGAACACCTCTGACACTCAGAACACAGACAGCACCTCCCGCCCGTTCGGCTTCTGGATCACGGCGGTCGACCGCCTGATGGCCGCCGAGTTCGCCTCGGCCTTCGAGAGCGAGCAGGCGAGCCGCCGAGACTGGCGGATCCTCAACGTGATCGACGGTTCGGTGCCCGCGCGCCGCCCGCTGAACGCCCACAAACTGCACAATCTCGTGGAGCGCGGATGGGTCGTCGCCGACGGCGACGGCTGGACGCTCACCGCCGACGGTCGCGCAGCCAAGGAACGCCTCCTCGGCATCGTCGACGGCATCCGCGCCAAGGTCACCGACGCCGTCTCACCCGACGACCTCGACACCACCCTCGCCACACTCGAGCAGATCGCTCGCGCGTTCGGCTGGGACGAGGAGACTCCGCTCCCCCGAGGACGCGGCCGTCGCCGCGGCTTCGAACCTCGCAGGTTCGGACGCGGGCACGGCTTCGGTCCCGGCTTCGGCCGTCGCCACGGCCGCCCGTTCGGACGCGGTCGCGACTTCGGCTCGGACTTCGGTCAGGGTCGCGAGTACGGGCATGAGCACGGTGCGGATGCCGAGTTCGGCGCCGACTCGGACTCCACCGGCCGCACCTGCGCGCACCACGGACACCGCGGGCACGATCGCCTCGCCGACGAGCGCGGCGACCACGGGCACGGCGACCACCGCGGCCACGGCTTCGGTCCTGATCGCGGCCACAATCGCGGTGACCACCGCACCGCCCGCGCGGCGCAGCACGCCTACGAGCGCGGCTTCGACGCCGGGTTCTCCCGCGGTCGCGACGCCTGACCGCATCCGAGCACAGGAAGGCCCCGCCTGACCCCGGTCAGGCGGGGCCTTCTTGCGTGCGCGCGGGGGAACGGCGCAATCTCAGACGAGCCCGGTGCGACCCCGTTGCCTCACTGACCGCGGACATCCTCCGGCCGGAGCAGCCCCGACGCGCCGAGGATCTCGACCCCGAGCAGATGACCGTCGCGATCGAAGTCGAGGAGGAGTTCGCCGGACATGCCGTCGGGCAACGCCACCGGCACCTGCCGCGCCGCCTCGCCGGGCCGGATCGGACGCCCGATCGTGGCGTAGGCCGCATCGACCTCGGGGTCATAGGTGAGGTCGCCCACGTCACCCGGTCCAGGATGCCGCGGCGCCTGCGACAGACGAGGAATCGACGGCCGACATCCCGAAGGTCGTCGTGCCGAGGTAGATCGCGCCGACGATCGCCGCGACCAGGATGACCACCAGGAAAGCGAAGATCACGAAGGTCAGCGCACGATATCCGCCGGATGTCGGGACCTCGGGAGCCACCGACGGCTGCGCCCAGTCGTCCGCGACCGGAGCAGGCTGGTCGCCGGTGAGGATCGCCGGCTTCGGCCGCGACCTGCGGGTCGCGGGAAGCATCGCCTCCGGAGGGGGCGGCGGGATCACCACATCCGGAACGGACGACTCCGGCGGAGGCGGCGGGATCACGACGTCCGGAACGGACGACTCCGGCGGAGGCGGCGGGATCACGACGTTCGGAACCGCGCCCTCCGCGGGCGGCGGCGGGACGACAGCATCCCGCGGGTCCATCGGAATCTGCCGGTCGCTGTCGTCGCCGCTCATGTCAGCCTCCTACGGCTCCGACGTCGGTCGTCCCGACGTCGGTCTTGTGGAAGTTCTGGAACGAGCGGGATGCCGTGGGTCCGCGCTGTCCCTGGTAACGGTTGCCGTAGGGGCCGGAGCCGTAGGGGTTCTCGGCCGGCGAGGTCAGCCGGAAGAAGCACAGCTGGCCGATCTTCATGCCGGGCCACAGCTTGATCGGCAGCGTGGCGACGTTCGCGAGCTCCAGCGTGACGTGGCCGGTGAATCCCGGATCGATGAATCCTGCGGTCGAGTGGGTGATGAGGCCCAGCCGCCCCAGCGACGACTTGCCCTCGAGGCGTGCCGCGATGTCATCTGCGAGCGAGACCTGCTCGAAGGTCGCGCCGAGGGCGAACTCGCCCGGGTGCAGGATGAACGGCTCGTCGGGGTCGACCTCGATCAACCGCGTGAGCTCCGGCTGATCGACCGAGGGATCGATGAACGGATACTTGTGGTTGTCGAAGAGGCGGAAGTAGCGGTCCAGGCGCACGTCGATGCTCGACGGCTGGATCATCTCCGGCTCGTGCGGATCCAGACCGATGTGGCCGGATGCGAGTTCTGCTCTGATGTCGCGGTCGCTGAGAAGCACGGCCCCAGCCTAGTTGCCACACCCGTCCCGCACTTTGGTCGTGACGGATCGTGCGGGTAGGCTGGCGTCACTTGCTCTTCGGATGCAGGTTCGGGGCTGTAGTTCAATGGCAGAACTTCTGCTTCCCAAGCAGATAGCGCGGGTTCGATTCCCGTCAGCCCCTCTGATCAGGCATTTTCTCACGACGAATCCCCGCCGTCCTCACGGACGAGCGGGGCATCTCGCTATTTACTCGCTGGTTTCGATCGCGAACACTTCCAGCCGCGCGGCCTGGTCCGGACGCTCTAGCGGCTTCTCCACCTAGTGCCGCGAGGTCACGTTCGAGTCGGGTGAATGGCCGAGCTGCTCACGCGCGGCCTCCACACCGAGGATCGTAGCGACAGCCTTCCGGCAGTCCTTCGGCGTCATCCACTCGACGCCAGTGCCTCGCAACGCGACGTTCCATTGCTGGCGGACGTTCTCGGGCCAGCGGAGCGTTCCGACCGCGGAGGGGAACACCCACTCGCAGTAGGCATTCACTCTGCGGCGCACGAGCGCGTCGAGGACGAACCGAGGGAGCGCGAGCTTCCGGCGTGACGCCTCCGACTTCGGCGCTTCCTGGGGGATGAGTCCGACCCCGGCGACTCGGGTCACGGTCCCTTCTATGGTGATCCACCCGCCCTCGAGGTCGACGTCATCCCACCGCAGCGCCAGCGCTTCGCCTGGCCGGCACTCGGTACCGAGGAGCACGTCCCCGAAATCTGCGAGATCGTGGACAGACCCGGACGTTAGAGGTACGGCCCCCAAGCGTCGAACTCTGACATCAAGTCACCTATCGCGCGATCAAACGTGACTGCGAGAGCGCCGCAGTCACCCGCAGCTGTGGCCGAGCAACCAGCGGCGTCCCACGCGGCACCCGCGTCGCGGGCTTCGACGGCCGCCTGCCGCGTGTCCGCGAACAACGCTGAAATCTCCTGCGGAGGCTGCTCAGCGATGAATCCCTTCTTCCCCGGTCCGGTCGCGAGTTGGTACTCGATGTCAGTGGTCTGCGACTGATACATCGCGGACATCATCTGTACACGACACAGGAAGCCACTTTCGGATCCTGCGACAAGGCCCGAGCAGGAGTTTTCATTCCACCCCGTCTCCCAGTCCTCCCAGGATGCCTTCTGCCGAGCGATGAGAGACGCCCATTGAGCTACTGTGCTGTCTTCGGATACCACCGCCGTGGGGGCAGACTCGGTAGGGCTGGACTCTGCTGCTGGCGTGGACGAGCACCCCGTAAGTAACAGGGCGGCGATAGCGGCGACGAGCGCGGCACGGATCTTCATGGTCGCGAGCATAGCGGCCCGCTACTTACTCGCTCTTTTGCTCAAGTTCCTTGTGCTTCTCCTATCGTTCATCCGCCTACCAATCGGCTGATCAGGGAAGGAAAAGAACCTAGAGGAATGTTCAGTCCAGAACTTCTGCTTCCCAAGCAGATAGCGCGGGTTCGATTCCCGTCAGCCCCTCCACATGCGCCACGTCCAGCGCTGTTCCGACCCGGAATCAGGCACTGTCAGCCCCTATGCCGGCGTGCGGCCGGGGTCGATGCCCAGGCGTTCCTCTACTCGCTCCACCTCGGCGAACCGCTGATCCTGGACGACGAGCAGCACCTTCCTGGGCACCCTCGTGAGCCGGATCCTGCCGCCGTTGCCCAGTTCCCAGTGGTGACCTGCACCGTCGGAGCCGGAGGGCTCACCGAGGCGCTCGCCCAGCGCCGCCCGCAGCTCGTGCGCAGCACTCTGCAGCCCCTCGGCGTCGTCGCTCTTATCGGAGACCGCGACCGTGACCTGGGACACTGCGTCCCCCGCCACGAGCGAGCGAACGGTCGGCAGATTCACGGGATACCCCGAACGGTGCTGGATGCCGCTCGACGTCTCCAACGCGAACTGCCACCCGAGGCGCTCTGCGAGCGTCTTGAAGTCGTCGCGGCCGAGCGGCCACGATACCGACGTGAAGGCATCGCAGAGGGCATCGATCTGCGCGTCCGTGGCCCTGGCGAGTGCGGTCATCCGGCGATCCTATCGATCCCGAGGATCAGACACCTGGCTAAGCTCGTTTCACCCGACGCGCAGGAAGGCGACCCGGATGCAGATCTTCCCCGCCGTCTACGAGAACCGAAGGTTCAACCTCCGAGCCGGAGCCGCTCGCGACCTCCTTGCGTTGACGGGGTGGGAACTCACACCGCCCACCGATGACTTCAGCTTCGCGGGAGATCTTCTCAAGAGCCGTGACTTCATCGTCTCCCGCTTCTGGCACCCTCCAGCCAGGTTCACCTTCGCGCCGGCCCCCCGACAGGTGGCGGAGGAGCGCCTGATGCTCCTCGTCGTCACCGAGGGCGAGCTGACGGTAGGAACGAGCACGACGGTCAGCATCGTCCCCGAAGGGGGTGTCATCCTCGTCCGCCCCGAGAGCCTCACCTTCATAGACAGCGCGACCGCCGTCGTGTGCTCCCTCGTCGTGCTCGGCGGATACAACCTCGCCGATGGCGTGATCGTCAGGACAGGACAAGCGTCACCCGACTACCTCGCCCTGTTCCTGAGTCTGACGAACGCCATCTTCTCTCGCCCCGTCCCTCCCTCGGACGCCGCATTCACCCACGTCGAGAGGGCGATCACCGAGCTCGTCGCGGCGATCGCCGCAGCCAGCGATCTCCGCTTCGAGAAGCACGAGAGCCGACCGGGCGACCAGATCCATCTCGACGCCGTGGCCTTCATCATCGCGCAGGCCGCCGATCCTGCGACGACGGTGGAGACGGTCGCCCGCGAACTGGGCGTCTCCCGTTCACACCTCTTCCGCTCGTTCCAGGCGAACGGCGACAACCCATCCGGCTACCTGCGTCGAACCCGCATCGCGAACGCCTCGGCCCTTCTCGATCAGGGGGTGACGGAGCGAGCCGCCGCCGAGCAGTCGGGATTCGGCACCGTGCGCCGGATGCGCCGAGCCCTCGCCGAACGCTGAGAGCCGCGGCCTGTGTGTTGCGCGGGCGCAGACCGAGATGTTGCACAGCACGCCCTCGGGCGCGCTGATGCGTGATCATCGCAACACCGGAGCTGCACTCCGCGCACGGGATCACGAAGGGGGAGGTGGCCGTGAACGTCGACGCCACAGCTGCGCACCGCGGGAAGCAGGCCACCCGCTCGGCCGTGAACACCCCGAGAGCCTGGTCCGTGCCCCCGGAGTCCTTCGACGAGCGGGAGTGGCAGGAGATCGTGCGGGTCGCCGCGGCGAACGTCCACGAGGCGGATCGACGGTTCCGCAGCACCCGCCGAGGCGACGACCTCGGAGCGATCATCGCGGCCTTCCACATCTGCGGACCTCTGGTGGATCTGCCACCCGCCTCCCTCGTCCGGTACGCGAGGGCGGTGTCGAAAGGCCTCCCGTTCGAGCTGCTTCCGCGCGACGGCGGACAGCAGAAGACCTCGGGCGCAGGCCGCTGATCTCCGCGCACACCCTTCGCGTGTCTTCGCGCCGACGGTCCTGCGGTGTGATTCTGCGCGGGCTCCGTGGATCGGTCAGGATCCCCTCGGTGCCCGATCGAGGGTGATGACGAGCTTCTGCGCGGACACGCCGCGGCGAAGGGTGTCCATGGCCTTCTGGATGTCCGGAAGGCCGTGTCCCGCGATGCGGGCTTCCGGGTAGAGACGGTGCTCGCCGGATGCGAGCGCTGCGGGGAGATAGGCGCCCCAGATGGCCGGCCCCACGGGAGAGGTGGCGATGGCGCTCCCCCAGATGAACGAGGCCCTGATGCCGTGAGCGCGGCTGCGCACCTGCAGGAACGCGGTTCGCGTTCCGAGTTCCAGGAAGAGGCGGATGCGGGCGAAGGAGAGGCCGCGGCGGCGCGGTTGCTCGTAGAACGAGACGGGAGGACTCGCCATCGCGATCTTCGTGGCACCGGTCGCGCGCGCGATCCGCAGACAGGGCTCGGCGGACCCCACCGCGACGGCGAGGATCCCCGCCACCGCGGAGCCGCCGACCTCGCGGACGATCTGATCGACGGCCTTCGGGTCCCGATAGTCGAAGACGGCTTCTGCCCCCAACTGCCTCATCCGGTCGTGATTCTTCGCAGACGCCGTCGTGATGACCCGGTACCCGGCTGCGCGGGCGAGTTGGATCGCGTTGCCACCGACGGCCGTCGCGCCACCCCACACCACGACGACCTCGTCGCGGGCCGCCTCCTTCCCGACACGGGAGTAGTCCAGCGCCAGCTGGTCGCTCTCGAACAGACCGGCCGCGGCTGTGGACACCGCCAGAGGCAGGACGGCGGCATCTTCGAAGGCGGTAGCCGCCGGCAGGGCGGCGGCCAAGCCGGCGTCGACGGCGACGTAGGCCTGGAAGCCGCTCTCGGAGACCGCGTCCCGCCCCTTCTCCAGACCCATCGCGTACGCCACGACGCGATCCCCGACGGCGAAGGCGTCCACGTCGGCACCCATCTCGACGACGACGCCCGCGACGTCCTCGCCGAGGATGACCGGGTACCGCAGCCACCCGTACATGACGGTGCCGTTGGACTGGATGATCGCATCGAGCGGATTCGCCGCCACCGCGCGCACCTCCACCAGCAGCTGCCCCGGCCCGGGCTTCGGCATGGGGGCCTCTCGGATCGTCAGATCCGCGTACGGAGAATCGATCCACGCCGCAGTGTTGTCGCTCACTCGTCCACTCCCCGATCCTGATGACATCTCATGCCGTCACAGTCGATCTTACGACAGTTCGTGTCATCATGGCTCTATGCCTCGATGGTCCCCGGATGCCGCACTGCGGCTGGAAGCTGCAGCGATGGCCCTGTTCACCGAACAGGGGTACGGAGGAACCACGGTTCCGCAGATCGCCGAGGCGGCAGGCCTGACCACACGGACATTCTTTCGACACTTCTCCGACAAGCGGGACGTGCTGTTCCTCCGAGATCGCGAGTTCCCCCAGGCGGTGAGCGCCTTCATGGCATCCGTCCCGTCGGAGAGCGACGGGACGGACACCGTGCGCGCCGGCCTTGCAGCCGCGTGCCGGGGTGTGCAGGACTGGCGGGAGCAGATGGCGCGACGACGCAGCATCGTCCACAGCGAGCCTGCACTGCTCGAGCGTGATCTTCTGCGCAGTCACTACCTCGCCCGCGCCATCGAAGAGTCTCTGCACCGACGCGGCATCGACCCTGAGCGCGCTCGGACGCTGGCAGCCGTCGCCGTCACCTGCTTCGATCTCGCGGTGGGCAGATGGCTGGAGGGGCCCGCCGACGTGCCGCTCGAGGACTGCCTGGCGTCGGTGTGGAACGACATGCGGACCTCCCTCACCGGGTGACACTGCCGCACCTGGAGTCCATCGCCTCGACGGACGCGTCCGCCTCTCCCCTCCCGTCGTACGCTGGTGCCATGCAGCCGACGCGCCTGATGCAGACCCCCGGAGCCGTACCCCGTGCATGACGTGATCGTGATCGGCGCCGGGCTCGCGGGACTCCGCTGCGCACAGCTGCTCGCAGCCCACGGACTCGATGTCGTCGTGCTCGAGGCCGGCGACGCCGTCGGGGGACGCCAGCGCACCGACATCGTCGACGGGTTCCGGCTGGATCGCGGCTTCCAGGTGCTCAACCCCGCCTACCCGGCGCTCCGCCGCAGCGTCGATCTCGACGTCCTGGCGATGGGGAGCTTTCCGGTGGGGGTGCAGGTGCGCACGGCGCAGGGCATGGCCGCGCTGCGGCATCCGCTGCGGCATCCGCTGTCGATCGTCACCTCGCTGCGCAGCGGACTGGTGGCCCTGCCGGATGCCGTCGCGCTGGCGCGCTGGGCGGCGCCGGCTCTCGCGCGTCCGCTCTCCCGCCTCGCGCAGGACGACATCCCGCTGAGGGAAGGATGGGATGCGGCGGGGCTCCACGGCCCGCTGCGCACCGCCGTGCTCGAGCCGTTCCTCGCCGGCGTGCTGGCGGAGGGTCGCGGCGACACGTCGAACGCGTTCGCCCGGCTGCTCGTGCGGTACTTCGCGCTCGGCCGCCCCGGACTGCCGGCACAGGGGATCGCCGCCGTCCCCGAACAGCTCGCGGCACGCGCACGCGCCGGCGGCGCCACCATTCGGCTGGGCACGGCCGCCGAACGCCTGTCGACCGAAGGTCACGCCAACGGCACCGGCATCCAGGTCGGAGTCGTCGACGGCGACCCCGTCCGCGCGGCTCGGGTGGTCGTCGCGGTCGGGCCCGATGCGGTGGCCGACCTCACGGGGCTTCCGTCGCCGGCGACGCACGGGCTGCAGACCTGGTGGTTCACGACGCCCGAACCCCCGACGAAGTCTGCACTGCTCACCGTCGACGGGCGCGGCCGCGGGCCCGTGGTGAACACGGTCGTGATGACCCACACCGTGCCCTCCTACGCTCCCGCCGGACGCCACCTCATCGCCGCGACCTGCCTGCTGCCGGGCGGCCGCGCCACCACCGGCGCCGCGCAGGAGAACGATGTCCGCCACCACCTCGCACAGATCTGGGGCGCCGACGTCAGCGCCTGGGAGGTGATCCGGCGCGACGACATCGTCGACGCCCTCCCGGCACAGCCGGCACCCCTCGGACCCCCGCGATCGCCGCGCCATTCCGAACGCCTGTACATCGCGGGCGACCATCGGGACACCGCGTCGATCCAGGGGGCCCTGGCCTCCGGCGAGCGCGCCGCGCGGGCGATCCTGGTCGACGCGGGGGTCAGCGGAACGAACGGCTGATCGCGGCGCTCGTCTGGGCCAGCATGATCCACAGCATGAACTTCTGCAGCGGACGCATGGGCAGAGCCACGATCCCGCGCCATCCGCCGCGCCGTGCCCAGGACATCGTCGTGTGGACCTGCGTTCCGCCCGTCGTGCCGGCCAGCGTGAACTCCATCAGAACCGGGCTGTTCTTCGGCGCATCGGGGTAGGCGAAGCTCCACGCGACGCTGTCGGGCAGATGGGCCGACTCCAGGGTGATGCGGCGACGACGGAGTTCGGGCTTGCGTGTCAGAGGATCCCCGTTCAGACGCTGCGTGGGCGCGAGTCCCTCCCAGACCTCGCCGACGGCGACCTCCTGCTCGCCGAGCTCGAGGGACCCCACGCCCGGATGCCAGTCGGGGATCCGGGCGGGATCGATGAGGAAGGCCCCGACGTCGCCCACCGGCGCGGAGACGAACGTCTCGATCGATCCCGCCGCACGGCCGTGCCGCTTCACCGCCGTGAGCGGCGTCGTCGTGTCGTCGGCGCCGAGCTCGTCGAGCTGCTCGAGCAGAGCCTGCGCAGATGTTCCGAGGCGCGCCAGGATGCCGTCGATCAACCCGCTGGGCTCGACCAGGAGTTCACGGAGCACCGCAGCGGCGTCGCCCGACTTGCCTCTGCCGCTGGCGCGGATGAGCAGGTCGGAGGCGCGGGTGCTCCATTCGTATCCTTCGGTCTGAGGGAACACGATCTGCCCCGCCCCCGGGAACGACGCCTCGATGCCCAGCTCGGCCAGGTGCGCGGCGTGCTGGTCCTCGACGGCGCGGCGGGCCGCGTCGATGTCGAGGCCTGCGCCGCGCAGCATCCGCCCCGCCGACTGGTCGTTGATGATGAGGGCGAGCAGAAGATGCTCGATGTCGGCCGTGCGGAGTCCCGAGCGGGAGGCCTCCTCCATGGCGGCGACCGAGAGCGAGTGGCTGGTGTGAGCTGCTCGAGCGAACCTGGTCATGCGTTCCTCCTGGGGATCTGGATGGCGGGGTCGACCCGCCTGGCGTGCTTCTTGTGGGCGGCCTGACGGGTCACACCGAGGGCGTCGGCGATGTCCTGCCAGGTCATTCCCGCGCGCAGCGCGGCCTCGACCTGACGCAGCTCGAGGGTGTCGGCCAGCACGCGCAGTGTCGCCACGGCGCGCAGCCCCGCTCGCGGATCGCTGAGGTCCGCCGCGGTCGCGGCGATCTGTGATGACTCCATACTGTCAACCTACGTTGCTAGACGGCGTTCTGTCAACCGGGGTTGCTCGCGGCACGCGGTCCCATCCGAATCGGCGGGGGCTCCGAACAGGAGAGGATGGCAGTACATGCGCGCGCCCGCATGTTCCTTTCGTCCGCGCGACCGAGGACCGCCGTCACGCCCCGAACCGCCCGTTCGACCGAGAGGAACATACCGATGATCGAATCATCGACCCCGCCGCTGGCAGTCCTCGACGCCTACCGGAACATCACCGACCTCCTGGTCGCCCGTGCGCAGACCGCGCCGGAGCACGTGGCCTTCGAGGTCGAGAGGGCGGATGCCGGCAGCACCGCCCCCTGGCGGCCGGTCACCACGCGCGCTTTCTCCGATGAGGTGCGCGCGCTGGCGAAGGGATTCATCGCCCGGGGCGTGCAGGCGGGCGACCCCATCGCGATCATGGCGCCTACGCGCTACGAGTGGGCCGTCGCCGATCTCGCATCCTGGTTCGCCGGTGCCGTCGTCGTGCCGATCTACGAGACGTCCTCGCCGTCGCAGGTGAACGCCATCGTCGCCGACGCAGGGGTGCGTCTGGCGATCGGCGGCACGGCGTCGCACACGGCGCTGCTGCAGTCGGCACTCACGGAGGCCGGTGGCGACCCCCTCGGCGTGTGGACGATGGATGCCGCCGCATCCGCACCACTCGCCGACCTCGTCGCGCTCGGAGCCGACGTCTCGGATGCCGACCTCGAGGCCCGCCGGGCATCGGCCACCCAGGACGACCCGGCGACGATCGTCTACACCTCCGGCACCACGGGCGAGCCGAAGGGCGTCGTGCTGACGCATCGGAACTTCCTCGGACAGGTGCTGAACATCGCCGCGGCCTACCGCGAGATCGTCAACGACGCCGGCAACACCGTGATCTTCCTCCCGCTCGCTCATGTGCTGGCCCGCGGCCTGCAGCTGATCTGCCTGGCCAGCGGCATGCGGATCGCCCACCTCGCCGACCCGTCGACCGTCGTCGCGACCCTCGACACCCTGCGACCGACCTTCCTCGTCGTCGTCCCCCGGGTGCTGGAGAAGATCCAGGCGGCCGCCGCCGCCAAGGCCGCCGACAAGGGCCTCGCAGGCGTCTGGACCACGGCAAGGGAGACGGCGATCGCGTGGGGCCGCCGCGCCGAGCGGATCGACGCCGCCGCGCACCCCGCGAACGATCTCGCCCTGCGTCTGCGCCACCGGTTCTTCGACGCGCTGTTCTACCGCCGCCTGCGCGCGGTGATGGGCGGACGCGTCGGCTACATGCTCTCTGGCGGCGCCGCACTCGACCCCGAGCTGTCGCTGTTCTTCCGCGGCATCGGCGTTCCCGTCATCGAGGGATACGGGCTGACCGAGACCACGGCGCCGCTCACCGGAAACCTGCCAGGACGCATCGCCTCGGGCAGCGTCGGCTCGCCGCTCCCCGGCCTCACGGTGCGCATCAGCGACGACGGGGAGGTGCTCGCCCGCGGCCTCGGCGTCTTCGGCGGATACCGCAATCCCGCCCACGATGAGGGCGCCTTCGTCGACGGATTCTTCCGCACCGGCGACCTCGGCCGACTCGACGACCAGGGCAGACTGATCCTCGACGGACGGCTCAAAGACGTCATCGTCACCTCCAACGGCAAGACGATCGTGCCGACCCGCTGGGAGAGCGCCGTCGAGGCGGATCCGCTCATCTCCCACGCGGTGATGGTGGGCGAGGGCAAGCCCTACCTCTCCGCGCTGCTGGTGCTCGATCCGGAGCAGACGCAGGAGTGGGCGCGCACCACGGGCGCCGACATCCCGCCCCTGGCCGAGCCCGATCTCCGCGCGGTCACGGATCCCACTCTGCGCGCGCGGCTGCAGGCATCCGTCGACGCCGCCAACGCACTGGTGGCCCGCAGCGAGCAGGTGCGCAGGTTCAGCGTGATCCTCGCCGACCTCGAGGACCGCGGGATCGTCACCCCCACCATGAAACTCCGACGGAGCGTCGTCCTGGATCGCGCATCCGTCACCGTCGAAGACCTCTACCTCTGAGAAACAGGAAGAACACCATGTCCTCACCGACGCCCACCGAAACCAGATCGTCGCGCGCCTCGCTGATCGCCATCGTCGTCGCCCTCGTCATCGGGGCGCTCGTCGCGCTCGCCGGCAGCCAGAACGGCGCGATGCTCGGCGGCATCCCGCTCTTCGCGGTCGCGGTGGCGGCCGCCTACGTGATCCAGATCCTCGCCTTCATCCCGGCCGTGCTCCTGCGCACCGAGCGTTTCTTCGACCTCACCGGCAGCCTCACGTTCCTCGCGATCTCGGTGGCCCTCGTGCTGCTGACGCCCATGCCCGACGCGCGCAGCTGGATCCTCGCGGTGATGGTCGCCCTGTGGGCCGCGCGTCTCGGATCCTTCCTCGCCATGCGCGTGCACAAGGCAGGGTCCGACGGGCGCTTCGACGAGATCAAGGGATCGCCCGTGCGTTTCCTGCAGGTCTGGGTCATCCAGGGGGCCTGGGTGTCGATCACGGCCGCCGCCGCCTGGATCGCGATCAGCACGGACGCCGCGAACCGCGCACCCATCGGATGGCTCACCGTCGTGGGCATCGTCGTCTGGGTGCTCGGCATGGTGATCGAGATCGTCGCCGACGCGCAGAAGTCCGCGTTCCGCGCCGACCCGAAGAACAAGGACGAATTCATCCGCACCGGCCTGTGGTCGCGCTCGCGGCACCCCAACTACTTCGGTGAGATCGTGATCTGGGTCGGCGTCTTCGTGACCGCGGCCCCCGTGCTCACCGGCTGGCAGTGGGTGGCCGTGCTGTCGCCGCTGTTCGTGATCCTGCTGCTCACCCGCGTCAGCGGCATCCCGCTGCTCGAGGCGCGTGCCGAGAAGAAGTGGGGGGACAGGGCGGACTACATCGAGTACCGCGAGAGCACTCCCTCGCTGATCCCGCGGCTCACCCGTCCGACGGTGCGTCAGACCGCCTAGCAGGGCGCACCATCCGCCCCGGGGTCGGTGACGAACAACCACCATGCGCCGCATCCGATCGCTCGCCTCGCTCGCCGCCCTCGCCCTCGGGCTCACCGCCTGCAGTGCGGGGCCGGTGCCGGATGCGTCCCCGACACCGGGAGATGGGCCGGTCGTCGCGTTCTACGGGGACTCGTACACGCTGGGCACCGGGGCGAGCGATCCGGCTCTCCGATGGTCCACGATCATCAGCGAGCAGCGCGGATGGCAGGAGTTCAACCCCAGCGTGAACGGACTCGGGTTCGTCAACCACCGCTCCGACTTCGACGGGAACGACCTCCCCGAACTCGTCATCGCGCAGGACCCCGACATCGTCTTCGTGACGATGGGGCTCAACGACAACTTCAGCTACGACCGACGCGCCGAGCTCATCCGCACGACCATCACCGACGACCTCAGCCGGCTGCGCGACGCCCTGCCCGACGCGAGGATCATCGTCGTCGAGCCGTTCTGGTACACCGACGAGCGCCCCGAGTCGGTGGAGACGATCATCGGATGGGTCGAGGATGCCGCCGACGGGATCGATGCGGACTGGATCCCCGGTGCGAGCAGATGGCTCGACGGGCACCACGCCGGCGCCGAGGACAGCTGGATGGCGTCGGACGGTCTGCATCCCTCCGACATCGGATACCGTCACATGGCCGAGGAGATGGATGCGGCGCTCGACGCCCTCGATCCGCCGCTCTAGATCGGCGTGCGAGCATGCGGGCGGTGCGGCCCCGAAGCGATACGCTGACCGGCATGAGCGCGCACGAGACGCATCCGCCCCTGCACCTCGACTCGTTCGAGGCGCCCCGCACGCCCGCGGCGATCGCCGCCCTGTCGCTCGCGACGCAGTATCAGTCCCCGACGATGGTCAACCATGTCGTACGTTCGTGGCTGTGGGCCGAGGCGTTCGCCGTCATCGAAGGCCGACACGACGTCGACCATGAGCTGCTCTACGTCTCGGCCGTGCTCCATGACATCGGCCTGGCTCCGGAGTTCGACAACGTGCTCCGCTCCTATGAGGAGGCCGGCGGCCATGTCGCCGTCGCGCTCACCCGGGGCGCCGGCTGGGACGAGCGGCGGGGCACCCGTGCGCTCGAGGTGATCGTGCGGCACAACTGGCCCTCGGTGGATCCCGCGGTCGACGTCGAAGGGTACCTGCTCGAGATCGCGACCGGTCTCGACATCTCCGGCGCGCGCCCCGACGCGCTTCCCGAGGCCTTCCTGCGTGAGGTTCTCGAGGCGTATCCCCGCCTCGACCTCGCCGACGAGTTCGGCTCCGGGGTCGTCGACCAGGCGGCCAGGAAGCCCCACACCGCCGCGCGCCGGCTCGTCGAGGGCGGCGTCGTCCGCAAGCTGGAGCAGAATCCGCTCGGGTGAGCGTGTCGAGCGCCGAGCCCATAGCCCTTACTCGAGTGCGGGCCGCCAGCCCTCGCTCGAATGCGGGCCGCCAGTCCTCGCTCGAGTCCCGGCCGCTAGTCATCGCTCGAGTCCCGGCCGCTAGTCATCGCTCGAGTCGACGAAGACCCCGATGCGGTCGCCGTCCAGGACGAACTGGATCGCGACGCCCGAGGGATACCGCTCGATCAGCTCGTCCGGCAGCTCGTCGCTGAACGGCACGGCGAGCGCGGTCGGGAACGAGGCGACGCCGCACGTCCCATAGATCGGGCCGCGCATGTACGAGTCGTCCTCGTCCTCGCCCTTCTCCGGCAGGTCGCTCGTCCTGGCGACCGAGAGGCAGCGGTTGTCCGATGTGCGATCCCCCGACTCCGACATCCACCCCGGACTCTCGAAGATCGTCAGACCGGCGAACTCCGCGCTGGCGATGTCCGACTCCGCTCCGAACCAGTTCGGCGGCACAGAGCCGTTGCGCGTGAGCTGGAGGGTGTCGACCTGCGGGGCGCCCGACGATACCGACACCGAGTGCAGCGAGGTGACGGCGAACGTCACGAGAGCGGCCGCGACGGCGGATGCCACCACGGACGCCGCCCACAGTGCGGCGGGCTTCCTCCCGAGGCGCGCAGGACGCTCCGCAGCGCGCTCCGCCGGATCCGGACCGTCGTCCCCCTGCGAGTCGTCCCCCTGTGAGTCGTCACCGAGCCTGTCGTCGCCGAGCCTGTCGTCACCGAGCCTGTCGTCGCCGAGCCTGTCGTCACCGAGCCTGTCGTCGCCGAGCCTGTCGAGCAGATCATCGCCCGCTCGATCTGCTGCATGCTGGTCGACCGCGGTGGAATCGGACCGGGCATCGACCGAGAGGAGAGCCGGGGCGGGTGCCGCCACGCGCGAGGCCTCCAGCTGCTCCAGCCGACGCAGAGCGGCAGGATCCGTCATGATGTCTGCGCGCGGACCGTACGCGCGGATACGAAGCTCACGCAGCTCCCGCTCGGATTCGGCGTCCCCTCCAGCACTCATCCCCGCATCGTCTCACGATCACCCGCGCACGCACGAACGGGCGGACGGAGCACGAATGCTCCGCCCGCCCGTCGGGGGGGGTCTTACTTCTTGAACGCGTCCTTCACGTTCTCGCCGGCCTTCTTCGCGTCGGCCTTGACCTGGTCGGCCTTGCCTTCGGCGGCGAGCTTGTCGTTGTCGGTCGCGTTGCCGATCGCTTCCTTCGCCTTGCCGGCGATGTCCTGAGCGGCGTTCTTGATCTTGTCATCGAGTCCCATGAGGAGCTCCTTTCGTGAGGGTGATGATGACGACGGGAGGATTCCCGGCGTCTTATCGTCGTGCTCTTCGCGACCGACGATAAGCAGGTGGGGTGCGGACGCTCAGCGGCGCACCTTGTCGAGGGCCTTCTCCGCGGCCTTCTTGGCCTTCTTCGCGGCCTTGGCCCGCTCCTTCTTGGCCTTCGGGTCGTTCCACATCCGCACGAGCTGGTGCCGGACGGACTCGCCCTTGTCGATCTGCACGGTCGCGGCCCGGCTGCCCAGGATGTAGGCGACGAAGGCGACGGCGCCGATGAGGAGGATCTTGTTTCGCATGGTGGTTCTCTTCCTGGGTGACGAGTGGTCGGGGGTGACGGATCGGTGTCAGCGGATCAGGTCAGACGACGCTGGTCGTGAGCGAGCCGCGCCCGCAGACCGGTGTGGATGGAGACGTAGGTCGCCGTCTCACGGCCGGTGAGGGTCGCGAGGTTGCCGAGCAGGCGGTCGACGTGGTCGACCAGCTCACGCGGATCGGTGTTCTGACGAGGGGTCAGCGCGACGTGCAGCACGGGCTCGCTGTGGATGTCGTTCGCGGTGACGTGGGTGGAGAGGATGTCGGCCCGATCCGCGAGCGAGTTCTTCACCGCATCCGACACGAAGGACTCCGTGACCGTGACCCGGCCGAGCGGGTTCTGCGAACCCGACGAGCGGAGGACCGTCTTGGAGCGGCGCCCCGAGATGCTCGTCAACGCGGCGATGAGGAGCACGACGACGATGACGATCGCGGCGACGGCGCCGATACCGACCCAGGAGAGGCTTCCTCCTGCGATGGCCGTGGCGGCGATCGCCTGGTCGAGCCAGGTGCGGGCGTCCTTGCCGGCCGACGTCCAGATGTCGGTGGCGGTGGGCCAGCTCATGATCGCGATCCCGAGGGCCCCGAGAGCGAGGAACAGCAGGCCGATGATCAGCAGCAGGGTGCGGTTCAGCGCACGATTGGTGGCGTTCACAGCTCGTCCTCCTTCTCGGTGGGCCGCTCGATGCGGACCCGGGTGCGTACGCTCCTGGTCAGTCGGTAGGTCGTCAGCTCGGCCTCTGCGGCGGACTGCACCGCGCTCTTGTCGAGCGGGATGCCGGCGCCGGGACGCACGGTGACGTCCACGGACCGATGGCCGACGCCGACGGTGATGCTCTCGCGGGAGAGACCCGTCTGCTCCGACAGATGCTGGGCCAGTGCACTGGCGATCACGCCGTTGTCGACGACGACCGCACGGTCGCCCGCCTCGAGCGTGTGCTTCGACAGGCGGCCCGGTGTGACGGCCAGACCGATGAAGACGATCCCGATCAGGGCCAGCACGATGCTGCCCGCGATCACGAGACCGGCCGGCTGCGCGGTCGGCAATCCGACCAGCCAACCGCCCGCTGCGGCGGGACCGAGCAGGAGGGCGGGCTGGGCTGCGAGGCTCAGCACGATCTCGAGACCGATGTAGGCCAGGGCGAGGATCAGGAGGATGACCGCGACGAACATCGCGACGGTGCGCGGCGAATGCGTCTCGCGACGAACGACGCGACGAAGTACGGGGGTGCTCATCGCACTCGACTCCTCTCTGGGATGGTGGCACCGGTGATGGTGAGGTTGATCCGGGTGATGTCTCGACCGAGGATTCCGGTCAGCCGCGTCTGCAACTGCTCCTGCAGCTGACGGGCCCTCTCGAGAACGGGGACTCCCTGCTCGATCGCGACGGTGTCGTCGAGATTCGGGACGGGGAGCGGGGTGGCGATGCGGACGGCGAAGCCGCCCGGATGCTCGGCGACATCGACCTTCACGTCGCCGCGCGGCACACCGATCAGGACTGCGGATGCCTGTTCGGTCACCGTGCGGTAGACGCGTTCCCTCACGTCGACGCGGCCAGGAACGGTGGCCTCACCGGTGGCGACCCCCACGGGGCCACCACCGGGGGCGAAGTGCTGGTCGACGCGCATCAGGAGGTGCGCCGCCCCGTGAAGGCGTCCGCGAGACCGCGGACGTCGAGCTTGCCGGAGGCGATCCGGCCGATGATGGCACCGATCCCGGCGAACAGGGCGACGAGGAGGAAGCCCCAGAACCCGAACGCCAGTGCGGCGAGAGCGAGCAGGGCGCCGATCACGGCGCCGGTGATGGTGGGGCTCATGAGACGCGCGACTCCTCGTTCTCGGTGTTGTCGTCACCGGGGACGTGCACGTCGTTGACCTCGACGTTGACCTCGACGACCTCGAGACCGACCAGGCGGCTGATCGCACCGGCGACGGCGGCGCGGACGTTGTTCGCGACCTCCTGGATGGGGGCCGGGTACTCCACGACGATGGTCAGGTCGGCTGCGGCCTGCGTCTCGCCGACCTCGACCTTGACGCCCTGGGCGAGGTCGGTGGCGTTGATCACGTCGCGGATCGCACCGAAGGCGCGTGCTCCGCCGCCGCCGAGCGCGTAGACGCCAGCGACCTCACGGGCGGCGATGCCGGCGACCTTGGCCACGACGCCATCGGCGATGACCGTCTTGCCGGCCGCGTCGACGTCGGTGGGGATGCGCGACGTCGAGAAGCTCGACGAGCGGTCCACGCGGGAGCCGGACGCGGCGGGCTTCGGCGCGGCGGAAGTCTGAGCCAGCTCCTTCTCGGCGGGGCTGGCGGGGGTGTTCTGATCCTGAGTTGCCATGACTTTTCCTTCGTCTCACGTGGTTCCGGCTGCGAGACCTGTCGGCCGCACCGGGAGCGTGGTTGGTCGCTCACAGGTAAGACGTGCGGGGAACGAGATTCGTCACAAACTCGTCGAGGAATTTTTTCGCACCACGGGCGCGCGGCCTAGGTTGGAGGACATGACCTCGGCCCCCGCCCCCGTCCGCGACCTCCACGGCCGCACGATCCTGGTCACCGGCGCGAATGCGGGGATCGGATACTGGTGCGCCGAACAGCTCGCCGCCCGCGGAGCCAGGGTGCTGCTCGGCTGCCGATCGGTCGACCGCGCCGAGGTCGCGGCATCGTCGATCCGCGCGCATGCGGCGAGCGCCGACGTCGGCATCCTCCCCCTCGATCTGGGCTCGCTCGACGCGATCGCCGCGGCCGCGGCCTCGGTCGACGAGCGGCTCGACGCGGTCATCTGCAACGCGGGGATCAAAGCGGCCGACCGCCGCGCGCGCACCGCCGACGGGCTCGATCTGATGGTCGGGACGAATGCCCTCGGCCACTTCGCCCTGCTCGCGCAGCTCGGTCAGGCGCTCGCGGAGGAGGCGCGCGTCGTGGCCGTCGGTTCGCTGGCGCACCGTTTCGCAGAGATCGACCCTGCGACGCTCGGCCAGCCGTGGACCGGGGCGTCGCTGCGTCAGTACGGCCGCTCGAAGGCCGCGCTCATGGCGTTCGCGTTCGAGCTCGACCGGCGATGGCGAGGGACCGCGCGCTCCGCACTGTGCGCGCATCCGGGCTACGCGGTCGACCCGCTCACTCCGCATCGCGCCGGTCTCGCCGAGGTCTCGGGCCTCTCCCGCACCCTCGCGGGACTCAGTCGACCCCTCGTGCAGGGAAAGGCTGCGGGCGCCGCGCCGATCGTGCACGCGGCGGTGTCGGCCGATGCGACCGGAGGCGATTACTGGGGCCCCGGCGGTCTGCTCGAGTTCCGCGGCGCACCTGCTCGCGTGCGCGCCGGCGAGCAGGTGCGCTCCCCCGAGGTGGGACGCGCGCTGTGGTCGGCGGCCGAGGAGCTGACCGGGGTGCGGTTCGACGCCTGAGCACGGGCGGTTCGAGGCGTGACCGCGGGCGGTTCGAGGCGTGACCGCACTGCGGTCAGCTCCCCCGGCTCACCGGACGCGTGCTGCGGCGCCGAGGGCGGGGATCTCGTCGAGCGAGCGGAAGACCGGAAGCCCCCGCTCCCGTGCGATCTCGACGTCCTTGTCGGCGCCCGAGGACTCACCGGGCAGACGGAGGACGGCATCGCAGTGCTGCAGCAGTCGGTGCGCGGTCTCGTACATGACATCGCCGTCGGTCGCTGCGTCCTCGTCGAGGCCGCGCAGGATCGGCAGAGCGACCCACTCCCCGATCATCGGGACGTGTCCGAGCCGGTGGATGGGCGCTACGGCCTGCTCGAGGGTCTCGAGATTGCGGGCGATGAGAGCGGGGTCGCCGCCGGTTCCGGAGCGGTAGGGGCCGGCGATCAGGATCAGGAGTGGTGTCGTCATGAAGAAGACTGTAACGTTAACCGTGCAAGAACGTGCAACTTCGTGAGAGAACAAGAAGAGACGGGCTCGGATGCTGGGCGCACAGCGCAAAGACCACCTGCGGGAGATCCTCCGCGCCGACGGACGCGTGGTGGCGAAGGATGTCGCCCTCGATCTCGGGGTGTCGGAGGACTCGATCCGTCGCGACCTGCGAGAGCTCGCCGAGGCCGGCGAGCTGGTGCGCGTCTATGGGGGCGCTCTGCCGATCCCCCCGGCAGACAGGCCCGTCGATCAGCGGTCATCCCTCGCCACCGCGAGCAAGGAGAGGGTGGCGTCTCGCGCCGTCTCCCTGATCGAACCGGGTTCGACGATCGTGCTGGATGCCGGCACCACCACTCTCGCGATGGCACGGATGCTGCCCCACGGCGCCGACCTCACCGTCATCACGCCGAGCCCGGCCGTGGCCCTCGCCACCGCCGAGCACTCGGCGGCGCGCATCGTCATGATCGGCGGCGAGCTGGCACGATTCTCGATGGTCGCCAGCGGACCGTTGGCCATGGAAGCCGTGCAGCACCTCGCGGCCGACCTCTTCTTCCTCGGCGTCACCGGCGTCGATCCGGTGCGCGGACTCACCACCGGCAACCTCGACGACGCCGTCACCAAGAGGGCGATCTCCGCCCGATGCACGCAGACCTTCGCACTCGGCAGCGAGGAGAAGATCGGAGCGACCTCGCACTTCCCGGTGCTCGACCTCGACGCCGTCGCCGGCGTGATCGTCGATCCTCTCGATGAGAGCCGGGTGATCGACGAGCTCGCGGAGCGCGTCGCCGTGCTGCGCTGAACCCCGACCCGAGCGGATCAGGTGATCGTCGCCGCGACGATCACCGGAGTCATGATGGCCACCATCGCGGCGGCGATCGCATCATTCACGGCCTTGGCGACGGCATCCCCGGCCGGCGACCCCGCGGTGAGCTGCTCGATCCTCTTCTTGAGGTCGCGTGCCGAGATGTCCCCGCACTCCGCCCGAAGGATCGCGTGCGCGGCGTTGAGGTTCTGCAGGATCGAGAGCAGCGACAGGTCGGCCTGCGTCGGGGCGCCGGTGCCCGCGAGCACAGCGGCGAGCCGCGAACGCAGCACCAGCTCGGGCGCGGGGTCGGACTCGGGAGTGCGTGCCGACCCCCAGCCGAAGAATCCGCGTTCCCCGCGCACGAGGATTCCCTGCACGACCAGCGACTCGACGACGACCTCGAGCGGATCGAGCTTCGGCCACACGACCAGCGATTGCAGTCGCTTGCCTCGCATCGGCACGAGACGCTGCAGGGTGGTGTCGAGGATCGGGTTGCCCGTCGGCTCGGTCGACACGATGTCGACGGTCGGATGCTTCTCGTGCGAGAACGAGATGCGCCCGTACAGGGCGAGGTCGACGAGGACGGCCGCGACCTCGCCATAGAGGCGGTTCCCGCTCACCGCGCTCTCGACACGGCCGTCGGGCCGAAGCAACAGCATGTGGAGTTCCTCGACGATCAGCATGCCTCCACGCTATGACCCGCCGCGAGCGGCGGCATCCCCCGCACGGGTGATTTCGCGACGCCGCGGCACTCGATCCGGCGGCCTGTCAACCCCGTCGCCGGTGACCCGCCTCTCTCCCTAGGGTTCCGGGATGACCTCCGACACCGCGCGCACACCTGAGGAGCCCACTCGGCTTCGCCGCGCCATCACCGGGCCCCTGCTGTTCGCCTTCATCCTGGGCGACGTGCTCGGCGCCGGCATCTACGCCCTGATGGGGGTGCTCTCCGAGAAGGTCGGCGGGATGCTGTGGGCGCCGCTGCTGCTGGCGTTGCTCCTCGCCCTCCTCACGGCCGGCTCGTACGCCGAGCTCGTCACCAAGTACCCGCGCGCGGGCGGGGCATCCGTCTTCGCCGAGCGCGCCTTCCACAGCCCGGCGGTGTCGTTCCTCGTCGGGTTCAGCATGCTCGCCGCCGGAGTGACCAGCGCCGCGGGCCTCGCGATCGCCTTCGCCGGCGACTACCTCGGCACCTTCTTCGACCTGCCGACCATCCCCGTCGCGATCGTCTTCCTCGCCGTCGTCGCGGCCCTCAACGCCCGCGGCATCCGCGAGTCCCTGGGGGCGAACCTGGTGATGACGGCGATCGAGCTGAGCGGTCTCGTGATCGTCATCGCCGTGGTGGGCGTGTTCGTGGCCGGCGGCGGTGGCGACGCCTCGCGCCTCACCCAGACGCCCGAGGGGACTCCCGCGGCGATGGCCGTGCTCGCCGGCGCCGTGATCGCCTACTACTCCTTCGTGGGCTTCGAGACCTCGGCCAACATGATCGAAGAGGTGAAGAATCCGCGGCGCACGTACCCGCGTGCGCTCTTCGGTGCGCTGTTCACGGCGGGCGCGGTCTACGTACTCGTCGGGATCGCGAGCTCGATCGCGCTGCCCGCCTCCGAGCTGCAGGAGTCGAGCGGTCCGCTGCTCTCGGTCGTCGAGGCGGCGGGCGCCAGCATCCCGTCCTGGCTGTTCAGCCTGATCGCCCTGGTCGCGGTCGCCAACGGCGCGTTGCTCACCATGATCATGGTGAGCCGCCTGACCTACGGCATGGCCGAGCAGAACCTGCTGCCCGCCGTGCTCGGTCGCGTGCTGCCGCGGCGGAAGACCCCGTGGGTCGCCATTCTCACCACCACCCTCGTCGCGATGGGGCTGACCCTGGTCGGCGACCTCGCGACGCTCGCCGAGACGGTCGTCCTGCTGCTGCTCATCGTGTTCCTCAGCGTCAACGTCTCGGTGCTCGTGCTGCGCCGCGATCGGGTGGAGCACGACCACTTCCGGATCTGGACGATCATCCCCGTGCTCGGCATCGGGTCGTGCATCCTGCTGCTCACCCAGCAGCGCCCCGCCGTCTGGCTGTTCGGCGGCATCCTTCTCGCCGTCGGCGGCGTCCTGTACCTGCTCGCGCGCTGGGGCAGGACGCGCACCGCAGTCCGCACGAGTTCCACCATCGATACCCACACCCCCACGGAGGAGAATCATGACAACCACTGACCGCACCCCGGAATCGGACGACGAGATGACCAGCGAAGAGAAGCGGCACGATCAGCTGACCGCCGCGCCGGAGGCGACCGAGGCCGATGCCGCCCCGCGCATCGAGGTGTCGGAGCACGACGGCACCACACGCATCGACATCGCGCCGGATGCCGCCGTGCGACCGGGTCCTGGGCCCGGCGTCGACACCGACGACTGAGACCGGGTCGCGCGCGCACCGCGCTGGATTCCCCGTCCTCTCGACGCCCCGCATCAGCCTCTCGTCGACGAACCTGTGCTGAGATGGGCACGTGATGACGCCCTACGACTCCGGCAACGCGCCCCGGAGCTTCGTGTACCACCCCGTGTTCCAGACGATCGTGATCGTCGCCATCCTCCTCGTCGGCCCCGTGCTGCTGGTGGTCGGATCGTCGATGAACGCCGCCGACCGAGAGCTCGTCGCGAGCGGCTCGCGCACGACGGGAACGGTGGTCGAAGTGAACGACGGGGCCGAGGCCTCCACGCACAACTTCAGAGTCGAGTACTTCGCCGGCGACACGTCATCGCATTCGGTCTGGGCCGACTGGGCGCCCGACGAGAAGCCTGCCCTCGGCAGCAGCGTCACGGTCATCTACAGCACTGCCGAACCGAGCACGGCCGTGGTCGAGGGCCACGGGACCCCGGGCCGCACGGTCACCGGACTGGGCGGACTGCTCACCGTCGTGTCCGTCGTGCTCATCGTCGTCATGGCCTCCGGCTTCGCGAAGGGGAGAGCCCGGCGCCGACGGGCCGGCTGACGCGGCGTCGAGTACGCTCAGCCTCACCTCTCGGCGGTCACAGCCAGCCCTTGCGCTTGAACGCCCAGTAGAGGCCGACGCCCATCGCCAGCATGAGTCCGATGGCCATCGGGTAGCCGAGCACCCAGTGCAGCTCGGGCATGTGATCGAAGTTCATCCCGTAGACCGTGCCGACGAGGGTCGGCGCGAAGAGGATCGCGGCCCATCCCGAGATCTTCTTCACCTCGTCGTTCTGACGGATGCTCAGCTCCGTCATCCGCCGCATCTCCTCGTTCTGCCGACGAGCCACGATGGTCGACTCGACGGTCAGGGCGTTGTCGAGCACGGTGCGGAACGTGTTCGCCCGCTCGGAGATGCGCAGGGTGTGGTCGAGCACATCGCGCAGGTAGCGCTGCAGCTCCTCGTCGGCCTCGTGCTCGGGCGAGCCGCGCAGCAGAGAATCGAGCATCCCGGCGAGAGGTTGCACCGCACGCTGGAAGTCGATGACCTCGCGACCCAGCTCGTAGATGCGCTGCGTCGCGTCGATGCCGTCCTCGAACAGCTGACCCTCGATCTCGTCGATGTCGTTCTCGAGACCCGCCAGCACCGGGGCGTACTCGTCGACGACCTCGTCGAGGATCGCGTAGAGCACCGCCCCGGCGCCGAGACGGAGCAGCGCGGGGTCGTCTTCGAGGCGGTGGCGCACGCGGGCGAGGTCGGGCGACTCCGCGTGCCGGATCGTGACGACGAAGTCCGGCCCCACGAGCAGATGGATCTCGCCGAACTCCACCTCCTCCGTCTCATCGAGGTAGCGCGCCGAGCGCAGCACCATGAAGAGGACGTCGCCGTACCGTTCGAGCTTCGAGCGCTGATGCCCCGACAGGGCATCCTCGACCACGAGCGCATGGATGCCGAACTCGTCGGCGACCTCGCGGATCTCCGCCTCGCTCGGACGATAGAGACCGATCCAGCTCATCCCGCCGCGTTCGCGCATGGCCTCGAACGTCTCGCTCAGGCTCCGCGGATTCTCGGTGCGGACGCCGTCGACGTAGATCGCGTTGTCGATGATGGCCATGGCCGACCTCTCTCCCGACCCGGTCGCGCAGCGGCCGGGTGCGTCCGAATCAGCCCTCAGGCGGTGCGACGCAGGGAAGCGCGGAGTCCGCGATCGCCTGGTGGTACTGCTCCGCCGTGAAGGGCAGACCGAAGTCCGGTGCCGTCTGGCCCTCGGCCGCCGGCGCCTTGGAGGCGAGGGCCGCCAGCTCCCACGCGAGGAACATCGCCGTGGTGCCGCCGGTGGTCGAGTCGTTCAGCGAGACCGCCACGGTGAACCCGGTCGCGGGGTCGGAGAATGCCGACGTCTGATAACCGGGCGTCCACCCGGACTGACCGATCATCGAGCCGACGAGGAGTGCGCCTCCGGTCGCCTGGAACCAGGACGGGGCGTCGGGGGCCTGCGGCAGCGGTGATCCGAAGCGGTTCGGCTCCTTCTTCGTGCGCAGCACCTGTGCGGCCTCGGCCTGCATGTAGCGGCCGAGGTCGTCGATCGTGGAGACCACCCCGGAGTCGGTGAAGCCGGTACTCGAGGACAGCGTCGTGATGTCGACCGGGGCGGCGCAGTTGTACCCGCCTTCGACGGGGGCGAGGTAGTGCCCGTTCATCACCGGACCGGTGGAGGGCGCCGCCGGCGCGGGCGAGGGCAGCGAGGTGTTCGAGAGCCCGAGCGGCCGGGTGACGTACGCGGAGATGAGCTCGGATGCCGTCATACCCGACGCACGCTCGAGAGCGAGTCCGAGCAGCAGGTATCCGGCATCGGAGTTCGTGTACGTGGTGTGGGCGGTGGCACGCGGCGCACCGAGCCCGTACGACGCCAGCTCGAGCGGCGCCCACACCCGCTCGGGGGTGGTCATCCAGGCGGTCTGCGCGATGCCCTCGGAGGAGCCGATCCCGCTCGTGCTGTTGCAGAGGTCGAGCAGGGTGGTGTCCGTCATGTCCGGAACGCCGGACACATGGTCGGGCACGGGGTCGTCGAGACCGACGATGCCCTCGTCCGCGAGGCCGTAGAGCACGTCGCACGTCATGAGCCTCGTCATGTCGGAGACGCGGAAGGCCATGTCGGTCGTGATCTCGGCGCCCGCTCCGGGGTCCTGGGTGCCCACGCCGGTCACCCAGCGTCCACTCCACGGCGCCCAGACACCCACCACGGCGCCCGAGGCGCCGGAGGCGGCGAGCGCGTTCGCGACCGCATCCTGCATCGCCGTGACCGTGTCGGCGGGGAAGTCGCCGTCGACCTGCGACGGGGGCTGATAGCTGAACTCCGGCTCGGACGACGTGCATCCGGTGAGGAAGAGTCCGAGCACGGCGACGCCGGCCGCTGCGGCGCGGAACCTGCGTGACGAGAGAAGCTGCATGAAAGGGGACCCCCGGAAGACGTGTCTCCCGAGTCTAGAACGCGGATCCTGAAAGATCGCATCGCGGGGGCCGGTTTAGGGTGAGGACCATGCCGCACATCTTCGATGCCGACGTCGTCTCGGCGATCCTCCGCCACATGAACGGCGACCACCGCGACGACAACCTGCTCATCACCCGCGCCTTCACCGGGGCCGGCGAGGGCGAGATCACAGATGCCGTGATGACCGGTCTCGACGGCGACGGCGGCGTCTGGGAGGTCACCGACGCGGGTGCCGTCTCGGAACTCCGCATCGCCTGGCCGTCCGGGCCGATCACCGAACGCTCGGCCGTGCGCCGGGAGGTCGTCGCTCTGTACGACCTCGCGTGCGCGAAAGTCGGCGTCGAGCCGCGTCCGCACGCATGACGCGGTGAGATCGAGGGTTCCGCTCGAGGTTAGGCAACCCTTACACTGAGGTCATGTCCGAGATCCTCTCCTTCTCCGCCGCCCTCCGGGAACGCTCCTCCGGTTCGCACTCGCGCAGCGAGGGAGCGGGCTTCATGTCTGATCTACTCAAGGGCGAGGGCTCCCGCGAGGACTACATCGCCCTCGTCGCCCAGCACTACTTCATCTACGAGGCGCTCGAGGGAGCGGGCGAGCGCATGCGCAAGGACCCCGTGGCATCCGTGTTCCTCAGCGACAAGCTGACCCGCCTGCCTGCGCTGGAGGCCGACCTCGGGTTCCTGCTCGGCGCCGACTGGCGAGACCTGATCGTCGCGCTGCCCACCACGCAGCGCTACGTCGAGCGCATCCGTCAGGTCGGCGCCACCTGGGCGGGCGGCTTCGTGGCCCACCATTACACCCGCTACCTCGGCGACCTGTCGGGCGGGGTCTTCATCGGCCGCGTCATGGCCCGCCGCTTCGGCTTCGAGACCAACGGCATCGGGTTCTACCTCTTCGACGACATCGCAGATCCCGCCGCCTTCAAGGACGTCTACCGCGAGCAGCTCGACGCCGCTCCGTGGGACGACGCGGAGCGCGAGCGGGTGATCGACGAGGTCCTGCTCGCCTACCGCTTCAACACCGAGCTCTTCGAGGACCTCGACCGCGCGCGCGTCGCCGCCTGAGTCCTGACTCCCGCCCGCGCATCGCCGCCTGCGTCCTGACTCCCGCTCGCGCGTCGCCGCCTGCGCCCTGACTCCCGCCCGCCGAGCGAGGGAGCCCAGCGACCGAGACCCCGCCCGTTGAGCGAGGGAGCGCAGCGACCGAGACCCCGCCCGTTGAGCGAGGGAGCGCAGCGACCGAGACCCCGCCCGTTGAGCGAGGGAGCGCAGCAACGGAGACCCCGCTCGTTGAGCGAGGGAGCGCAGCGACCGAGACGAAACGCCTCAGCCCTTTCCGACCTCGGGGGTGGATGCCGCGAGCCAGGCGTCGCGCATGAAACGACGCACGTCCTCGTCGACCCGGATGTCGCTCGGCCGCAGCGCCCGCGACAGGTAGAGGCCGTCGAGCGCGGTGAGCCGCGAGAGCGCCACGTAGGTCTGCCCCGGTGCGAACGCGCCCGACCCCAGGTCGATGATCGCGCGGTCGTAGGTCTTGCCCTGGGACTTGTGGATCGTCACCGCCCACGCCAGTCGCAGCGGGAACTGCGTGAACTCGGCTATCACGTCGCGCGACAGCTTCTTCGTGCTGGCCTCGTACGAGTAGCGGAAGCGCTCCCAGACGGCCGGCTCGACATCGACCTCGTCGCCGTCGATCTCGACGCGCACGGTCTCGCCGAGGATACGCACCACGGTGCCGATCGTGCCGTTGACCCACCGCGGCGGCTCCCCCGACATCGACGTGTCGTTGCGCAGGAACATCACCTGGGCACCGATCTTGAGCTTCAGCTCGGATTCGGCGGGCAGGGATGCCTCGCCCCGCCCGAACTCGCCGTTCACCTCCGCCTTCGCCGTCTGCTCCTTGCCCGGCAACGCGGCGAGGTGACGGCTGTTGATCGTGTTCACGATGTCGTTGCGGGTGGCGAGGGTGATCATCGGCACCTCCCCCGGCTCGGGGTCGGGGGGCGTGCGCGCACCCTGGGCGTTCAGCACTCCCGCGATCTCGGCGGTCACCCGGCCGTAGCGCACCGCATTCAGCATCGCCTTGAATCCGTCATCCGACTGCCGGTGGATCTGCACCAGCTCGCGCACGTGGAGCTCGGCGCGCGTGTCGACGGCGAAGAGGCCGCCGTCGTCGTCGTCCTGCGCGTCTCCCCCGCCCGATCCCGCCCAGACCTTGGCATCGAAGAACCAGAACGACCGGTAGTGGTCCTTCACGTAGCGCAGCTCGTCGCCCCGCGGCGGCACCGGCGCGAGCTGGTACGGGTCGCCGAACATGACGATCTGCACGCCGCCGAAGGGGATGCCGCGTTTGCCGCGGGCCTGCCTCAGCGAGCGGTCCATGGCATCCATCAGGTCGGCGTTGACCATCGAGATCTCGTCGATGACGAGGGTCTCGATCGCGTTGAGGATGCGGCGGGTGTTGTCGTTCTGCTCGATGTCGGAATCGCCGATCAGACCGATCGGCAGCCGGAACAGCGAATGGATCGTCTGTCCCTCGACGTTCAGGGCGGCGACGCCGGTGGGGGCGCAGATCGCGATCTGCTTCTTCGTGTTCCACGAGAAGTACTGCAGCAGTGTGGATTTGCCGGTGCCCGCACGGCCCGTGATGAAGACGTGCTCGCCGGTGTCCTCGATCAGTCGGAACAGCTCTTGCTGCTCTTCGGACAGGGCGGGAAGCGACACGGTTCTCTCACACGGGAAGACGACGGGAAACGCGCACGACGGCGCGCTCTCCATGCTACGTGGGGTCGTGGCGAGGCATCCGTCTGACACAGCCGATCGGCCCGTCACACAGCGACGCGGCGCACGGCTCCATCCCAGGGCGTCCTCCTAGACTGACGCCATGCAGCAGGTCGAGACGAAGGCGCCCCGGCGTTCCCGTCTTGCCGCCGATCTCGCGCTCCTCGCGGTGATCGGCCTCGTCCTCGTCGCCGCCCTCGGCGCCGGCGGGGCTACGCTGTACCGCCAGTTCTACGGTCCCTCCGCGTTCGTCGTGCGCTACCTCGACCTCCTCTCGGAGGGACGAGCCGCCGACGCCCTCCGCGTGCCCGGTGTCGCGATCGACCGCGAGACCCTGCAGAACGCGGGCATCGGCGCGACGGCCTCCGAGGCGCTGCTGCGGCACTCCGCTCTCGCGCCGCTGACCGACGTCGAGGTCGTCTCCGAAGCGCCCGACGGCGACGCGACCGCCGTGACCGTCTCGTACCGCGCGGCCGATCACGAGGGCACCACGACGTTCACGGTCGCGCAGGACGGATGGGCCGGGGTGACCCCGAACTGGCGCTTCACGACGAGCCCCCTCGCCGTGGTCGATCTCACGCTGCGCGGCGCCGATCAGTTCGCGGTGAACGGCTTTGAGATGGACCGCCGTCAGGTGTCTCCCGCGGGCGCGGACGCCGCGCCGCTCGACCCGCTGCCGCTGCTGGTGTTCACCCCCGGGCTGTACGCCGTGACCGTCGACACCGCGATCGCGAAGTCCGACGGCGTCGGCGTCCTCGCAGACAGCCCGCTCGCGACGACCCCCCTCGACCTGCAGACCGATCCGACCGACGAGTTCGTCTCGGTCGTGCAGCAGCGGGTCGAGGAGTTCCTCACCGGCTGCACGGCGCAGGAGGTGCTGCAGCCCACGGCCTGCCCGTTCGGACTCGAGGTCTCGAACCGCATCGCGTCGCTGCCGACGTGGTCGATCGCCGATCAGCCGCAGGTGACCGTCGTCCCCGACGGCGGCCACTGGAAGATCCCGCCGACGGATGCCGTCGCGCACGTCGAGGTCAAGATCCGCTCGCTCTTCGACGGCTCGATCCAGGAGGTGTCGGAGGACGTCCCCTTCCAGGTGGACGGCTCGATCACCATCCTCCCCGACGGCTCGGCGTCGATCCGCATCGGCTCCCCCGGCGAGGACGAGCCCGAGGGCTGACACCCCGCCGGCGCGGCGCGCCAGCGCGTCGGGCCGTGTCAGCGGCGTCGGGCCGTGTCAGCGCGTCGGGCGCTCGGCCTCGCGGCGGTCGCGTTCGGCGAGGGCGGCGAGCTTCGCGTTGTACTCCTCGAGCTCGGCCTCGCCCGTGCGGTCGGCGTGCCGATCCTGGCGCTTCTGCAGTTTGCTGTCGCTGCGGCTCCACTGGATCGCGACCGTGATCGCGAGGATCAGCGTCGGGATCTCCCCGATCGACCAGGCGATGCCGCCGCCGATGTACTGATCCTCCATCGGCGAGGGACCCCAGGTGCGCCCCATCGAGCCGAACCAGTCCGCGACCATCAGCCCCTCCTGCATCATGATCGCGACGCCGAAGAACGCGTGCATGGCCATGATCGCGATGAGCGTGATGAGCCGCCCGGGGTAGGGCAGCCGGTAGGGGACGGGGTCTGCGCCCACCAGGCTCATCACGAACAGGTAGCCGGAGATCAGGAAGTGCGCGACCATCCACTCGTGACCGAGGTGCTCGTACATCGACCAGCGCACCAGGTCGGTGAAGTAGAAGGCCCACAGCGACAGGATGAAGATGCCCGCCGCGACGAACGGATGCGTGACCACCCGCGAGAACGGGGAATGCACCGCCCACATGATCCACTCGCGCCCGCCGCGCGTGCCGTCGTCGCGCTTGTGGATCGCGCGGAGCGCCAGGGTGATCGGCGCGCCCGACACCAGCAGCAGCGGGATCGCCATCGACAGCATCATGTGCCCGAGCATGTGCACGCTGAACAGGTACTCCTGGTAGGCGTTGATCGGCCCGCCCGTCACCCAGAGCAGCAGCAGCATCCCCAGCACCCAGAACACCGTGCGATGGATCGGCCAGCGGTCGCCGCGGCGACGCAGCCGACGCACACCCGCCAGGTAGAGGAACAGCCCGAAGCCGACGGCGACCAGCCAGAGCACGTCGATGTCCCAAGCGGTGAACCAGCGGTCGATCGTGAACTCGGGCGGCAGCGGCGAGCGCGTGAGATTCTCGGCGGGAGTCTGCACGAAGGCCTGCTCCTCGCCGGTCGGCGGGGGTGTGCGCGCGAGGGCGGCGGCCGCCCCCGAGGCGAGGCCCATCAGCGTGATCTCGCCCAGCACCAGCATCCAGAACCAGCGCGTCGCGTTCTCGCCGTCGAGGCGGGGGATCAGACGGATGCGGTACCAGGCGCCGAACAGGCCCATGGCTGTCAGCAGCACGACCTTGATGAGCAGGATCGTGCCGTACGGCGTCCACAGCTGCGAGATGTCTCCGAGCGCGACGAACGAGCGGGCCACCCCCGAGACCGCGACGACCACGAAGGCCGCGATCGCGAGGCTCGAGTAGCGACGGACCAGGTCGGCGGTGCGGATGCCCGAGCGATCGCGCAGGATCACGACGAGCAGCAGGCCGCCGAGCCAGACCGCCGCGCCGATCGTGTGGAGCAGGATCGAGTTCACCGCGATGTTGTGGCCCGCGAGATCACCCGAGTGTCCCTGGGTCGCCAGGGGCAGGAAGGATGCGGCGGCGAGCAGGGCCGTGATGAGCGTGGGGGTCCAGGTGCGCCAGGCGAAGGCCAGCACCGTGATGACCGATCCCATGATCGTCGTGATCAGCCAGGACTGGCCCAGGGGCAGCTCGAGCAGGAACCGGCCGAGCTGCTCGCCGAACTCGCGCTCGGCGCTGAGCTGCGGGTTGAACGCGGCCATGAAGGTGAAGAATCCGCCGATGCCGGCGGAGACCGTGAAGACGGCCGCCCCGGCAGACGCGATGTTGAGGGCGGTGTCGAACGACTTCTCCTCGCTGCGCAGCGCGAACAGCGCGAGCACGAGGGATCCGAGCATCGCCGCCGACGCGATGTTCATGACCAGCTTGGCGATCGGAGTCGCCCAGCGCACGAACGGACCCGGGTCCTGCAGCAGCAGCGGTGCGGCTCCGCCGCCGATCACGAGTGCGGCGACGACGGCGACCAGACCGCCCGCGAGCAGCAGGCCGACGCCCGCCGCGCGATACGCGGAGCGGGTCGGGGTCTGCGCGACGCGGGCACTCACACGTCAAGCCTAAGCCGCGCCGTCGTCGCGGGAGCACGAAGGCCGCCCCCGACGGATCGGGAGCGGCCTTCGAACAGGAGCAGTCTTACTTGACGGCAGCCTTGAGCTTGGAACCAGCGGTCACCTTGACGCGGTGGCCGGCCGGGATCTTGATCTCGGCACCGGTCTGCGGGTTGCGGCCCGTGCGAGCCGCGGTCGCGACCTGCTCGAACGAGATCCAGCCCGGGATCGAGACCTTGCTGCCCTTGGCAACAGCGTCGGAGACCGAGGAGAACAGCGCGTCGAGGACACCCGAGACGGTGGCCTGGCTCTGGCCGGTGGCGGAAGCGATGCTCGCGACGAGCTCGGTCTTGGTGATGGACTTGTCAGCCATGTCATCCTCCAGCGACGAGTGTTCCGTCGCATCGTTGTGTGTATCGGGGCGGATGCCCCTGGTCGAGTGACCGCCTTGAATGTATCAACGACCACCCACATTTCCGCGTCATTTCGCGGGTTTTGAGGTTTTGGGCGGCGTGTCGTGGTGCAGAAGTGACGAATGTGACTCGTGGGACGTCGATTCCGCTCTCCGCGTGCCCGCGCCGCGTGCTCTCGCGTGCTCTCACCGCGTCGGGCGGAGAACTCCCCGACGGCCTCCCCGTCGGGCGGAG
>NZ_JBEOUR010000001.1:0-56071 GCF_040302605.1 Microbacterium sp. NPDC097977 | reverse complement strand
CGGAGAACTCGGCGTGAGGCGGAACAACAGCGCGACAGCGTCCTCCCGACGGCGAGAAGTCCGCCACAGGCGGAGGCCTCACCGACGGCCTCCCCGTCGGGCGGAGAACTCGGCGTGAGGCGGAACAACAGCGCGACAGCGTCCTCCCGACGGCGAGAAGTCCGCCACAGGCGGAGGCCTCACCGACGGCCTCCCCGACGCGCGGAGAACTCCCCGACGGGCGGAGAGCTCGCGCAAGGAGGTCAGCCCACTGGGGAGAAGTCCGCCCGAGACGGTGCCCCTCACGCCGCGAGGCGGAGAGCTCGGGCCAGGACGTCAGCCCACTGGGGAGAAGTCCGCCCGAGACGGTGCCCCTCACGCCGCGAGATGACGCCGCTGCGCGACAGCGGCGAGAATCAGGCTCTGCACCTCAGGCCATCCGTGCATCAGCTGCTCGTAGCCGATGCGGATCACGTGATACCCCCGGAGCATCAGCTCGGCGTCGTGGGCGATATCGCTCGATCGCTGCGGCCCGACGTGGTGTCCGCCGTCGATCTGGATGACGAGTCTCTCACCGATGAGAAAGTCCACCCGGTGGCCGAGGATCCACACCTGCGGGATGATCGGCACGTCCAGCCATCCGAGCCTCGTCCGGAAGATCGTCTCGGTGCCGGCATCCGCGAACGGCGTCGCCTCGCTCAGCATCCGACGCGCCTGCGGTGTCAACGACGCCTCCGCGAGCACATCCGGGTCCACGACGTGCTGCCGCAGCGCCGACTCCCAGGTCGCGAGCGCGTCTTCGTGCGACTGGCATCGCGACACCAGGATCAGCGCGTTCTCGAGCGAGTCCTCGAGCAGATCCGGGTCTCGCGGAAAGGTCGGCCGACTCCAATGGACGACTCCTCGCGCCGAGTTCGCGTGCCCCGACTTCGCAGGAGCGGCGACGTGGACCGCGGATGCCGACGTCACCCAGAGCCCCTTCCGAGCGCAGAGGGTGACGCAACTGATCACCACGCCTCGCCTGGCTGCAGCGACCAGCATCGGATCCGCACCGCGAACCGCCACCCACCCCCGGCAGACCGAGAACACGCGGCCCTCGCGGACCGCGCGTCGCAGTGCGTGCTCGGTCACCCCGTCTCTCCGCAGGGTCCGAACGCGGGCGACCCCTCCTCTTCCGCCGAGTGCCGCTTCCACATCCATCCGTCGATGATGCCGTTCAGGCAGCATCCGCCCGGACGTGCATCTCAGCATCTGTGGATGACATCGCGGTCGCCCGCCTCGTGCAGGAGCTCTCGTGGACATAGCTCCCGTCCCGACAGGCGGAGAACTCCCCGACAGGCGGAGAGCTCGAGCCAGGAAGTCCGCCCACCGGGGAGAAGTCCGCCCCATGACGAGGGGGTGTCAGCCCGGCGGAGAACTCCCCGACCGGCGGAGAGCTCGAGCCAGGAAGTCCGCCCACCGGGGAGAAGTCCGCCCCATGACGAGGGGCGACCACCCCGGCGGAGAAGTCCGCCCACGGCGGAGCAGTCCGCCCACGGCGGAGCAGTCCGCCCGACGACGCAGGGGGACAGCCTGGCGGAAACCGACGCCCCGGGCGGACGATCCCACCGTGTCAGGGGGCGGCAGGCGTCCCGGAGAGGGCGCCGTCGTCGCCGCGGGCTGTCGCCGCTGCTCGACGCTTGGCCCGGCGGGTGCGCGTCTCCTTCGAGAGCGGATACCGGGCATCGAGACGGGGTTCCAGGACGATGCGGCGCAGTGCCGTGAGGATCGCGTACCCGCCCACCCAGTACGAGAGGAAGAGCACGAGCCCGTATGAGAACGTGAAGCTGAGCAGTGTGCAGACGATCCCCACCCCGACGTACAGCCACGTCCAGGCGTGCGCGATCCGGTCACGCGACGCCTGCTGCTCGTCCGCGCGCTGCTGCAGCGAGTCGACTCGACTGCTGAGCATCTCATCGTCGATCTCGGCGAAGAGGTCTCGCACGGGCACCTGCAGTGCATCCGCGACCAGCGACAGCGTCTCGAGACTCGCGTCCTGCCCGGCCTCCAGCCGCTGCACCGTTCTGAGCCCGACGCCGCTCTCGTTCGCGAGTCGTTCCTGTGTCCATCCCTGCGCCTGGCGCAGTGCGGTGATCCGTGTCGTGTTCATGTTCTCCATGCTCCTCAGCGCCCGCGATCGGCCGCCACGCCACCGGGCCGCCAGTCGGCCGCCACCTGGCCGCCATCAGGCCGCCATCCGCCCGCCGCGTCCGTGATCGTCCCACCCACCGCATCCAGGCGTGTCAGATCACCTTCGCACGGCGACGGCGCTGCCCGCCCGTCCGGCGGCGAACTCCCCCCGTCCGGCGGAGAACTCCCCGTCTGGCGGATGACTTCGGGCCGATGGATCCGCCGACCGGGGAGAAGTCCGCCCATCAGCGGGACAGTCGACCGACCGGGACAGCCGACCCAGCGCGACAGTCGACCGACCGGGGACGGCGAAAGGGGCGAGGATCCGAAGATCCTCGCCCCTTTCGGCTCGTCTGCTGAGACTTACCAGCTCGACTTGGTGACACCGGGCAGCTCGCCACGGTGTGCCATGTCACGGAAGCGGACACGCGAGATGCCGAACTTCGTGAGGACACCGCGGGGGCGGCCGTCGATGACGTCGCGCGAACGCACGCGAGCCGGCGACGCGTTGCGCGGCAGCTTCTGCAGTCCGACGCGTGCGGCCTCGCGGGCCTCGTCGGTGGCGTTCGGGTCGACCAGGGTCTTCTTCAGCTCGGCGCGACGCTCTGCGTAACGCTCGACGATGACCTTGCGCTGCTCGTTGCGAGCGATCTTGCTCTTCTTAGCCATTGATCAACGCTCCTCTCGGAATTCGACGTGCTGACGGATGACCGGGTCGTACTTCTTCAGCACGAGGCGGTCGGGGGTGTTGCGGCGGTTCTTCTTCGTCACGTACGTGTACCCCGTACCTGCCGTCGAGCGCAGCTTGATGATCGGACGTACGTCCTGAGCCTTCTTGGCCATTAGAGCTTCACACCCTTCGCCTGGAGGTCCTTGACCACGTTCTCGATGCCGCGGACGTCGATCACCTTGATGCCCTTGGCGGACACGTTGAGGGTGATCTTACGACCGAGCGATGCGACGAAATAGGTCTTCTTCTGCACGTTCGGGTCGAAGCGACGCTTCGTCCGGCGGTGCGAGTGCGAGACGTTGTGACCGAAGCCGGGAACAGCTCCTGTCACCTGGCACACTGCTGCCATGATGTGACTCCTTCTATACCGTGAGGCCGGACGGCCCCACCCAAGATCCCTTGTCTGCGCGCCACCCCCCATCGCCGCCCGTCGACAAGCTCAGGGATCGGAACAGAGGGGGGAGCACACGAACTGCGCACAGGAGTGTGCACAGACAAGGAGTCAGTCTAGCACGGCGGATGCTCAGAGCCGGACGGCGTCGAGCAGCAGCGCCGACCCCGGTGCCAGCAGCGGCAGCGGCACGCCCACGGTCTCGAGGAACGCACCGGTGGCCTCGATCCCGGCGTCGAGCCACGCGGGGTCCGCGACCTGGTGCCGCGTGACCGCCCCGAGGTCCTCGCGCACCCGAAGCCGATACCGCTCCCCCGCCTGCAGGCCCGGGATGCGCGTGCGCGGCGTGAACCCGTCGACCGACGTGCCCAGCCGCACCCAGGCGAACACCCCGCGCGAACCGTCGGGGGCGACGACCCCGTGCAGAAGGGTCTCGTCGTCGACCTCGTCGCTGCGCACCGTGATGCCCGAGTGCAGCAGCGGTCGCAGCTCGCGGTAGAGCGCCGTCCAGCGGGTGAGCGCCGCGAGCTCCTCCGGCGTGCACCGGGTGATGTCCCACTCGATGCCGGCGTGACCGAACAGCGCGGTCGTCATGCGGAACGGCAGCGATGCGGCGCGATGCGTCGTCTCGGCGATCGCGGGTCCGACATGCGAGCCCACCACCTCGGGCGGCACGAGGGTTCCCGTCCAGCGCTGGATGCGCTGACGTTCGACGGGGTCGTTCGAGTCGGAGGCCCACACCCGCTGCGTGCGCTGCAGGACACCGAGATCGACGCGGGCGCCTCCGCTCGCGCACGACTCGATCTCGAGCGCCGGATGCCGCTCGTGCAGCGCATCGAGCAGCGCGTAGAACGCCGTCGTCTGGGCGTGCACCGAGGCGCGTCCGGTGTGCGGGGAGACCGCGGCGTGCAGGTCGCGGTTGTGGTCCCACTTGATGAAATCGACCCCGATCTCCGCCACCAGGGCGCTCAGGCGCTCGAGCAGGTGGGCCGCGGCATCCGGGTTCGCGAGGTCGAGCACCTTCTGGTGCCGCCAGGTGGGCGAGTCGGGCGAGGCCTGCAGGACCCAGTCCGGATGCCGCGCAGCGAGCTCCGAGACCGGATTGACCATCTCGGGCTCGAACCAGAGCCCGAACTGCATCCCGAGTCCGTGCACGTGATCGGCGAGGGGACGGAGGCCATCGGGCCACTTGGCGTCATCGATGTACCAGTCGCCCAACCCGGAGCGATCGTCCGGCCTGCCGCGGAACCAGCCGTCGTCGAGCACGAATCGCTCGACGCCGACGGATGCGGCGGCCTCGGCGAGAGCCGTGATCTTCGCCGGGTCGTGGTCGAAGTAGACCGCCTCCCAGGTGTTGAGCACGAGGGGGCGCGGCGTCTCGGGGTGCCCGGGCAGCGCCCGAGCGGTCCGATGCAGGCGCGCGGACACCGAGTCGAGCCCGGACTCGCCGTAGGCGAGGTACACCCGCGGCGACACATACGTCTCGCCCGCGCCGAGCCGGATCTCGCCGGGCAGCAGCAGCTCTCCGCCGCCGAGCACCGCGCCGTGCACGCCGGCACCCTCGGGGAGCCTCTCGACCCCCACCTCGAGGTCGCCGCTCCACGCGACGTGGGCTGCCCACAGCTCGCCACGGCGGAAGCCGAACCCGTCGGTGCCGAGCACGGTGAGGTAGGGGGCGTCGTGTCCGCCGCGTCCGCGACGCACCTGTCGCAGATGCGCGCCGTGGCGCAGCGTGCCGCGCTGCGGACGGCGCTCGCCCGTCCAGCGTCCGGTGTGGTCGAGCACCTCCGTCGCGTGCGCGGGGATCGGCAGCAGCACGCGTGCGGCGAGCAGGTCGAGTGGGGCGGCGTCGGGGTCGGCCGTGCTGGTGACCGTCACCTGCGCGGTCAGCACTCCGGCGGCGTCGAGGTCGAGGTCGAGGGCCACGGCGGCGCCGGCTGCGGCATCCGCGAAGCGTCCGCGCAGCGAGGACGCCGTGGACTCCCACTCCCCCACGCGCAGGAGCGGGGCGCTGTGCAGGCCGTCCCGGTGCCAGGCGAGCGCGGGGGCGCCGGACCAGCCGTCGACCTCGACGGGCAGCAGCGGGAGCGTGCGCGACGCGTCGAAGGAGCTGAAGGTCACCGACCCGCTCGAGGTCTCCGCGAGCACGTCGAGGTCGGCGGGATGCAGCGCCGCGCCCCAGTGCAGCAGGCGCGCGGTGGCCGTGTCGACGACCACGCTCACGCCGGCCGAGGTCAGGTGGACGAGTGCGCTCATTGCCGCTCCAGACGAAGAAAGGGAGGCCCGCCCGTGAGCATACGGGCGGGCCTCCGTGGGGTGTTACTCCGTGACGGGGATCGACGCCGCCTTGAGCGCGTCGACGGTCGCCGTCTGACCCTTCTCGATCGCATCGAGCAGCGTGCCGCTGCCCGAGACCGCGGCCTTGAAACCGTCGGAGACGTCGGAGTAGGTCTGGGTCATGGTCGGACCCCAGGCGAAGTCCGGCGAGACCTGAGTCGCGGCGTCGGCGAAGACGTCGTAGATCTTCTGTCCGCCGTAGAAGTCGACGCCGTCGGCGAAGACCGGCAGCGTCAGCCCGTCGGTGGTGGCCGGGTAGAGGTTGGCGGCGTCCGCGAGCGCGGTCAGCGCCTCGTCCGAGGTGTTGAGCCACAGCGCGAACTTCGTCGCCTCGTACACGTGCTCGCTGCCCTTGAGGACGGCGGTCGACGATCCGCCCCAGTTGCCTGCGGCGGTGCCGCCGGCCTGCCACTGCGGCAGCGGTGCGACAGACCAGTCGCCTGCCGTGTCGGGTGCGCCGCTGGAGATGGAGTTGGCGCCCCAGACGGCGGAGTTCCAGGTCCAGACCTGTCCGGAGTTGTAGGCGTTGTTCCACTCGTCCGTCCACGCGGGCACGGTGGCCACGAGGTCGTCGTCGAGCATGCTCTGCCAGAACTCGGCGACCGTCGTGGTGGCGTCATCGGCCAGCGAGACCGTCCACCCCTTGTCGTCGCTCGAGAACCACTGCGCGCCGTCCTGCCAGGCGAAGCCGGCGAACTGGTTGATGTCGGACTGCGAGAAGTTCGTGATGTAGCCGCCCAGGTCGCGGATCTTCACGGCGGCGTCGCGGTACTCGTCCCACGTGGTCGGGATCGCGATGCCGTTCTGCTCGAACAGGTCGGCACGGTAGAACAGCGCCATGGGACCGGTGTCCTGCGGGATGCCGTAGACGCTGTCGGTGCCGAGGGTGACCTGACCCCAGGCCCAGTCGACGAACTGGTCCTCGGCGGCGACGACGTCTTCGCACGCGCTGAGGTCCTCGACGCCGTCCTGCACGAGGAAGTTCGGCAGGGCGTCGTACTCGATCTGGCCGAGATCGGGGGCGTCGCCCGCCTTGATCTGGTTGAAGAAGTTCTGGTACGTGCCGCCGTTGCCGTTCGGCCCGGTCTGCACATCGACCTGGATCTCGGGGTTGGCGTCGTTCCAGATCTTCACGACGTCTTCGATGCCGGGGATCCAGGAGGTGAACTCCAGCGTGACGTCGCCGTCCGCCGGGGTGCAGGCGACGGCCGCGTCGCCTCCGGTGCTGTCTCCGCCGCCGGCGGAGCAGCCTGCGAGCGCGAACGCCGAGATGGCGATGACGGCCGCTGCTTTCTTCTTCGAATGCTGCATTTCGATCCCTTTCGTGGATGCGATGTGTGGTGGTGCGGTGTTGCGAGGGTGGTGCGGTGTTGAGGGTGGTGCGGTGGTGCGGGTCGCCCGGGAGTGGCCGGACGACCGCCTGCTCACTTCAGGGCGCCGGCGCCCAGTCCGTTGCGCCAGAAGCGCTGGAGCAGGAGGAAGGTCACGATCAGCGGGATGACCGACAGCAGAGCGCCGATCAGCACGAGACCGCGGAGTTCAGGCAGCTGGTTCAGCTGGTTGTTCCAGTTGTAGAGACCGAAGACGACCGGGAAGAGGTCCTCGGACCGGAGCATGATCATCGGCAGGAAGAAGTTGTTCCAGATGGCCACGAACTGGAAGAGGAACATCGTCACCAGCGCGGGGGTCATCAGACGGACGCTGACGGTGAAGAACGTGCGGATCTCGCCCGCGCCGTCGAGCCGGCTCGCCTCGAGCAGCTCGTCGGGCACCGAGGAGGCGGCGAAGATCCGTGCCAGGTACACGCCGAACGGACTGACGATCGAGGGGAGGAAGACCGACCAGAAGGTGTTGGTGAGCTGCGCCTGGCTGAAGAGGAGGAACAGCGGCAGCGCGAGCGCGGTCGCCGGCACGAGCACGCCGCCGAGGACGATGTCGAACAGCAGGTCGCGACCGGGGAAGCGGTACTTCGCCAGGGCGTAGCCGGCCATCGCGGCGAGCAGGGTGGCGATCGCGCCGCCGAGGGCCGCGTAGAGCACCGAGTTCATCAGCCAGCGCAGGTAGACGCCGTCGCGGTAGGCGAAGAGCTCCGCGATGTTGTCGAACAGGTGGAAGTCGGCGAACCACAGCGGTGCGGTGGTGAGGATGTCGCCGGTCTCCTTGCTCGATGCGACGAGCAGCCACCACAGCGGCAGCAGGAAGTAGACCGTGAAGACGGCCATGATCAGCATGGCGCCGGTGCGCGAGATGCCCGATTCCCGAGCGGACCGCGGTCGCGAGCCGCTGCCGCGCGACGAGCGGGAGGGGGCGACGATCGACATGGTGCTCATGCGTTCTGCTCCTTGCGCTGCATGTACTTCATGAACCCGAACGACAGCAGGAACGTCGTCACGGCGAGCACGACCGAGAACGCGGCCGCCAGGTTGGTGTTGGGGATGGATGCCGTGGCGTAGACGGTCATGTTCGGCGTGAACGTGCTCGTCACGGCCGAGCTGAAGGACCGGAAGACCTGCGGCTCGGCGAGCAGCTGCAGAGTGCCGATGATCGAGAAGATCGCCGTCATCACGATCGCGGGGCGCACCAGCGGGATCTTGATCGACCAGGCGATGCGCCACTGGCTGGCGCCGTCCAGGCGCGCGGCCTCGTACAGCTCCTGCGGGATCGACAGCAGCGCCGAGTAGATGATCAGCATGTTGTAGCCGACGTAGACCCAGGTGACCACATTCGCGATCGACCACAGCACGAGGTCGGCGCCGAGGAAGTCGATGTTCTTGGTGATGGCGGTGAACGGCGACAGGTTGGGCGAGAACAGGGAGCCCCACATGATCGCGGCGATCACGCCAGGCACCGCGTACGGCACGAAGAACGCGAGACGGAAGAAGCGCTTGCCGCGCACGAGCGGCGAGTCCAGCAGCAGGGCGAACAGCAGCGCGAGCCCGAGCATGACCGGCACCTGCACGACGCCGAACATGAGCATCCGGCCCATCGAGCTCCAGAACGCCTCGTTCTGGAAGACGAGCGCGTACTGGGCGAATCCGCCGAACACCTGCTCGGCCTTGCCGAACGTCCCCTCGCGCTTCACGACGAGCAGCGACTGCCAGAAGGCGTACGCGATGGGCACGACGTAGAAGAGGACGAAAAGGACGCCGAAGGGCACGATCAGGAACGCGATGGCGCCCTTGTGCGGGATCCGTCGGCGGCGGCCCGGCGCCTGAGGCGCCGAGGCGACCGCCGGAGCGGTGAGCGTGGTGGTCATACATCCTCCTTGATGATGCGGACGGCCCCGGCGGGCACGAAGCCCGTCGCAGGGGCGTCGGTGACGAGGTCGTGGCCGGTGGCGGAGATCTCGGCTCCGGAGTCGCCGTGGTTGATGACGAACAGGAAGCTCCCCGCATCACCCGAGCGTCGGACGATCTCGACGTCGCGGTTCGCGCCGGGATGCGCGACGACGCCCGCGGTGTCGGCGAGGCGGGCGACGAGGTCGCGGTAGGCGATGCGGTCGGGCTGCGTGGCGACGAACCACGCCTCGCCGTCGCCGGCGGTGCGGCGGGTCAGGGCGGGGCCGCCGGCCGACGGCCCGTCGGCGAACGAGGCCACGACCTCGGCATCCGTCGCCCGCAGCCTCTCGGACCACACCGAGCCGCTCGTGCCGTCGGTGAGGAACACGGTCTCGTCGGCGCGCAGCGGGGCGAACTCCTCCGAGCGGATGCCGAGCAGGTCGCGGAACGCGCCGGGGTAGCCGCCGGTGCGCACGCGGTCCTGCTCGTCGACGATGCCGCTGAAGAACGTGATGAGCGCCGTGGCGCCGTTCTCGACCGCGCGGGTGAGGGCGGCCGCATCCGCGTCGCTGAGCAGGTGCAGGGCGGGGACGATCAGCAGACGGTAGCCGTCGAGGGAGCCGCCGGGGCGTACGACGTCGGTGGTGACGCCGGCATCCGCCAGCGCAGCGTGCGCGGCGTGCACCTGACCGAGGTAGGTGAGCCCCTCGCTCGGTCGCCCCTCGTTCTCGGTGGCCCACCAGCTCTCCCAGGAGAAGAGCAGTGCGGCGTCGGCGGTGACCCGAGTGCCCGCGACCTCGCCGAGACGCTCGAGCAGGCCGCCGAGCGCGACGGCCTCGCGCCACTGGTCGGAGTCCTCGCCCGCGTGCGGCACGAGCGCGGTGTGGTACTTCTCGGCGCCCTGGGTCGAGGCGCGCCACTGGAAGAAGCAGATGCCGTCGGCACCGCGCGCGACGTGCGCGGCGACATTGCGCTGCAGCTCGCCGGGGGCCTTGGCGAGGTTGTAGGGCTGCCAGTTCACGGCGCCGGTGGAGGTCTCCATCAGCAGCCACGGCGCACCCTGGGCGAGTCCGCGGGTGAGGTCGGCGGCGAACGAGAGCTCGCCGCGCGGGTCGTCGAGGCGACGGTCGAGATAGTGGTCGTTGGCGATCAGATCCATCTCGCCCGCCCACGTCCAGTAGTCGAGGTTGCGGATGTGAGCGGTGACCATGAAGTTCGTCGTGACCGGCACGTCGCTGCGCTCGCGCAGGATGGCGGCCTCGGCGCGGTAGAGCGCGAGCTGCTCGTCGGAGCTGAAGCGCTGGAAGTCGAGGATCTGACCGGGGTTGCGCAGCGACAGCGCCTGGGCGGGTACGCGCACGTCGCCGAAGTCGCTGTACCGCTGGCTCCAGAACGTCGTCCCCCACGCCCGGTTGAGCGCGTCGATGTCGTCGTAGCGGTCGCGCAGCCATCCGCGGAACGCCTCGGCGCTCGTGTCGCAGTAGCAGAGCGCGTTGTGGCAGCCCAGCTCGTTCGACACGTGCCAGAGCGACACGGCGGGGTGGTCGCCGTAGCGCTCGACCACACGGGTGACGACCTCGGCGGCGTAGGCGCGGAAGACCGGCGAGCTCGGGCAGTAGCCCTGACGTCCGCCCTGCTGGAAGACCGTGCCGTCGTCGCCGACCGGAAGGATCTCGGGATGCCGGGCGGTGACCCACGGTGCGGGCGACGCCGTGCCGGTGCCGAGGTTGATGCGGATGCCGCCCTCGTGCAGGAGGCCGATGATCTCGTCGAGCGCATCGAAGTCCCACACGCCCTCGGCCGGGTTGATCGACGACCAGCCGAAGATGTTGATCGCCACGAGTCCGACGCCGGCCTGCTGCATGAGGCGCACGTCGTCGGGCCACACGCTGCGATCCCACTGCTCGGGGTTGTAGTCGCATCCGAAGACGAGGCCGCTCCCTGCGGAGAGGGAGGCGATGCGGTCGGACACTGCGGCGGCCATGCGGTGACGCTCCTTTGCGGTTCATGTGTGCACGTGCACAGTAGACGCGGCGAAAGAAGCGGGTCAGATTTCTGTGAACGTGCACACATCGTCGCATGGCGAGACGAATCGCGTCAAGTCGGGGTCGCTAGGCTGTCGATCATGAGTACTTCCGCGCGCCGCCGCAGCACTGTGCACGACGTGGCGCGCGTGGCCGGGGTGTCGCGGGGAACCGTGAGTCGCGTGATCAACGGCGGCTACGTCTCGGACTCCGCCCGCAACGCGATCGAAGAGGCGATCCGCGAGGTCGGCTACGTGCCGAACACGGCCGCCCAGAACCTCGTCCGCCAGCGCACGCAGGCCATCGCCTTCATCGTGCATGAGCCGCACGCACTGTTCCTGGAAGACCCCAACATCGGCGCGATCATGCTCGGCACGAACGAGACGCTGTCCGAGGCCGATTACCAGATGGTGTGCCTGGTCGTGGACTCGGTGCGCGACACCGAGCGCGTCGCGCGGTATCTCAACGGCGGCTTCGTCGACGGGGCCGTCATCGTCTCCGCCCGCGCGCAGGACCCGATCACCAAGGCCGTCATGCGCCTCGACCTTCCGGTGGCCTACGTCGGACACCCACCCGATGTGGATGCCGCCTGGGTCGGCGTCGACAACCGCGGCGCCGCCCGGGCCGTCACGTCACGACTGCTCGAGACCGGACGCACGCGGGTCGCGATGATCGCCGCCGCCCTCGACCGCGACTCGGGCACCGATCGTCTCGCCGGCTTCACCGACGCGCTGGGCGCGCGCTTCGATCCGTTCCTCGTCGAGGAGGTGCCGCTGTACTCCTATGCCGACGGCGCGGCCGCGATGGCCAGGCTGCTCGAGCGCGCGCCCGACATCGACGGCGTGTTCGCGGCGTCGGATGCGGTCGCCGCCGGCGCCATGGGCGCCCTGCGCGACGCCGGGCGACGGGTGCCGGAGGACGTGGGCGTGATCGGCTTCGACAACAGCTCGTGGGCGACGCGCACCACCCCGCAGCTCTCGACCGTCGACCAGCCGGCCGAGGGGCTCGGCGCGGCTGCGGCGGCATCCGTCCTCGCGCAGCTGCGCGACGATCAGCGACCGCGCGAGGGCATCCTGCTGCCGACGCCCGTGGTGTGGAGGGACTCTGCCTGAGCGCCCCTCCCCCAGCGGAACGGCGAGACCGTCGCGTCGCCGGAGATCCAGAAGCGCCAGGGGAACGCCTCGGTCCCCGCGACCCCCGCGACGCCGACGCGCGGCCCGGTCGCGACGTCGGTGATCGGCTCGTCGCGCAGCCACAGCTCAGCGCGCGCCCCCTCGAACTCCGCGCCGGTGATCGCGTCGATGCCGTCGTGGATCGGATGCCGCAGCCCCACCGCCTGGCCGAATCGACCGGGTCCGCGCGCGAGGTCGCGCAGTGCCGTGCGGGTCAGGGACGTCGCCACGCGGCGGCGCACCGCGACGGCATCCGCCCCGTCGACGACCTCGCCCGCGCGCATCAGGATTCCGCCCGCCTGCCCCTCGGGCCCGCACACGACGTTCACGCACGAGTGGATGCCGTGGCTCAGGTAGACGTACAGGTGGCCCGGCTCGCCCCACATCGTGGCGTTGCGTGCGGTGCGGCCCATGCGCGCGTGCGAGCCGGGATCGGCCTGCGGGCCGGTGCCCTGCCCGTGGTACGCCTCCACCTCCGTCAGTCGCACACGCACCTCCGCGCCGGCGACGAGTGTGCGCAGCTCGCCGCCGAGCAGCCGCGGGGCGACCTCGGCGGCGAGTCCGCTCAGCTCGGCGCGGCTTGCTCGATGCAGGGCATCCGAGGACATGAGGGTCAGAACTGGGGAGCGGTCTGGCACCACGAGGCGTCGAAGCCGGTGAGGGCCACGATCTCATCTCCGGTGCGCAGATCGAGCAGGTGCGTCTCGAGCTTCTGCGGCAGCGGCAGCAGCATCTGGTCGTAGGGGTTGTCGGTCAGATCCGGGGCGATCACGACGGCGGCGTACTGCCCGCTGGGTGAGGCGCAGGCCTGCAGGATCGAGTCCGACGAGTCGACCTCGGCGAGCTTGGTGGCCTTTCCGTCGTCGTCGACGCGCACCACCGCCTGGCCGCTGGGGATCCCGTTCTCATCGCGCGCGACCACATGGCGCAGCGTGCCGCCGGGGAACGGCGTGATCGTGGTCGCCGTGCCGTAGTCCGGGTCGGACGGCTCCAGCGGCACCTCCGTGCCGTCGGCGAGGTTCAGCTCGACCACCGTTCCGTCGAGCCGTTCGACGATGGCCGTGTAGGTGCCCCGGGAGATGCCCTGGATCGTCGTCGCGAGTCCGAGGGACTGCACCCCCGCGTCGGTCGAGCGGTCGACCAGCGACAGCGCCCCGTCGAAGTCGATGAACAGCACCGCCGCGCTGTCCGGCACGAACTGCCAGACGAAGATGTTCGCCTCCTTGTCGCCGACCTCGGTCACCACGGGCTCGTCGTCGCCGCTGAGCGACTGGGTGACGAGCACGCTCGCGCGCCCCTCGGTGTCGGTGAGTTTCTTGTCGGAGTAGCTGTACCCCACGTAGCCGCCGCGATCCGAGACCTGGATCGCCCCGACGAAGCCGACGCCCGGCAGGTCGAGCTCGCGCGGGTTCTTGCCGTCGCGATCCATGACGAGCAGCTTCGAGCCCTCGGCCTCCTCGATCGACACCACGAGCTGCGACGAGGTCGCACGGAAGTCGTTGATCTTGTCGGCGGTGAACACCTTGACGCCCTCGCCGGCGAGGTCGGTGCGGAAGATCGAGTCGTCTCCATCGGGGTCACGTTGCAGCAGGAACAGCGCGGATGCCGGCGTCGAGAAGCTGGTGGTCAGCGTCGACGAGGGTCCACCGCCCGCCCCCACGGCGTCGGCGACGCTCACGGTGTAGTCGGTGTCGTCGTCGAGCGGCACGGTGAAGCGGATGCCGATGCCCCGGCCCGCCGCATCGAGGGTGAACGGCACCGCGGGTTCGACCGTCACCTGGGATTCGTCGATCGCCGCGAGCGACTGGTTGGCCGTGAGGATGACGCGACTGCCCGACGACTCGATCGCCTCTTTCGGGTTCACCTGCACCTCGGTGATGCGCGGCCCCTGCGTCAGGCTGACGAACCCGAGCGTGCCGCCGACGAGGACGAGCACGCCCAGCACCGCGGCGAGGGCGAACAGGAAGCGTCGGTCGCGCGGAGCGGCGGGGCTCGGCTGCGCCGCTCCGGGGGCCGACACGCCAGATCTCGGACCCTTTTGCGGCCTACGTCCGACATGTGGCGTGGCTGCCCCCGATACCGGAAGGGTGTCGGGTGCGGAAACGGCGGTGGGAGAGGAGGCGGCGGGAGAGGAGGCGGTGACGGGAGGCGAGGCGGCGGCGGGAGGGGCGGCGGTGGCGGGAGTCTCGGCCTCGGCAGCAAAAGGGGTCCCGGCCTCGACAGCAGACGTCCCGGCCTCGGCGGCGGGGGCCGACACGCCAGATGTCGGACCCTTCTGCGGACTACGTCCGACATGTGGCGTGTCGGCCCCCGAAATGGGGAGGGTCGCGTCGTCCGCTGCCGCTGCCGCCGCCGCAGCGGTTGCTGTTGCCGCTGCTGCGGCCTCAGCCTCGCGGGCGGCCCGCATCTCGGCCCTCGTGCGCGGCACGTCGGGAACGTCAGGAACGTCAGGAACGTCGGGAACGTCGGGTCGCTGATCGTCAGTACTCATACGGGTCCCGCGGCTCGTCGATCGCCGTCACCGTGGTCGGTTCGACGTGCAGCGATCCGTCGACGTCGGCCTTCACCGTGCCCTCGACCTGCACCCACTGACCGGTGGAGTACTCGCCCGCCTCGATCGTCACGGGCAGCGTCGCGGGCTGTGCGTCGATGACGCAGTGCGTGATGACCAGGCGTGTGAGGTTCACGCCGTCGGCATCCGTCGGCGTGACGAACCCCGTGAGGGTGACGGTCTTGCCGTCGTACGCCGCGGTGTTGGTGGCCGTCGCGAACACGCTCGCCCAGTCGCCCACACCGAAGGTGGAGGTGTCGGCCACGCCGAGGGTCACGTCGTCCGCGCCCGCGAAGAGCGCCGTCTGCTCTCCCCCCCGCGACATCGCGAGCTCGACCGACAGCGACGCGGGAGGCAGCACGAGCGCGGCGATCACGACACCGGATGCCACGACGCCGCCGGTCACCGTGCCGGCCAGCGCGAGGGTGCGGCGGGGCGTGGACGCGGCATCCGGATGCTCCGATGACTCCGCGGCCGCATGCCCGTGATCGTGCCCGTGATCGCCCTCTTCGCCGAGCGGCAGCGCGAACGACCAGATCGCGCCCGCGATGGTCACGACGGCAGCGGTGCACGCGAACCAGATCGACTCGGGGCTGATGTAGAGATTCAGTCGACCGGTGAACCCGAGGCCGAGCGTCACGACGGCGACGAGCGTGGCCAGGCCGATGCCCAGCCAACGGCTGCCGAGTGCCCGGCGTCGGTCGACGCGGTCGTGGGTGCGGTCGTGCGCGCGGTCAGACAAAGACGTTCACCCCGATCCCGATCGCGAAGGCGGCGAACACGACGACGCCGACGATGCCGACGAGCGTGCGGGTGGTGAAGGTGGTGCGCATCAGCGCGAGCATCTTCACGTCGACGAGGGGGCCGACGAGCAGGAACGCCACCAGGGCACCCGACGAGAAGGTCGAGGCGAAGGAGAGCGCGAAGAACGCGTCGACGTTCGAGCAGATGGCGACCGTCATCGCGAGGGCCATCATCGCGAGGATCGACAGTACCGGGTTCGAGCCGATGGCCAGCAGCACGTCGCGCGGGATCAGCACCTGCACGGCTCCGGCGAGTGCCGATCCGATGATGAGCGCGGGCATCACGGCGCGCAGTTCGACGAGGAACTGCGTGAGGCTGCGGCGCACCGGCGTGCCGTGCTCGTGGGTGACGCGGTCGCACGTGTCGACGAATCGCTGCGTGAGCATGGCGTTCGGGTCGGGGTGACGGCTGTAGATCCAGCCGATGAGGTTGGCGATCAGGTAGCCGCCGATCAGACGGGCCACGAGGATGCCGTCATCGAAGCCGAACGCCGCGTGCGTGGTGAGGATGACGATCGGGTTCACGATCGGCGCGGCGATGAGGAAGGTCATGGCCTCGGCCGGCGCGAGTCCGCGCATCATGAGCCCGCGCGCGAACGGCACGTTGCCGCATTCGCACACCGGGATGAGCATGCCCAGCAGCGACAGCACCGCACGACGGGCCCAGGCGCGCTTCGGCAGCCAGCGGTGGATGACGTCGGCGGGCAGCCACACCTGCACCACGATCGAGAGCAGCACGCCGAGGACCACGAACGGCAGCGCCTCGATCAGCACGCTCATCGCGAGCGTCAGGCCGTCCTGGGCCCTGGCGGGAAGGCTGGCGGTGAACAGCTCGGGCAGGAACCGGTCCACGAGGAACAGCGCGACCACCAGGGCCGCACCGAGTGCGACGCCGACCCACGGCGAGCGCGGCGACCGAGAGAGTCGTTGCGGGTGCGGGGTGTGGGTGGCGGTCGGGGCGCTCACGCGGTCGCTGCCTCTTCGGCGTCGCGCTTGTTGGTGCAGGAGGCGCACAGGCCGAAGATGTCGACGACGTGCGCGGCATCCGTGAACCCGTGCAGTGCCGCGGTGCGATGCGCCCACTGCTCGACGTCGGTCGCCTCGATCTCGACGGTGAGCCCGCAGTTGCGGCAGATCAGATGGTGGTGGTGGCCCTGCGTGGTGCAGGCGCGATACAGCGCCTCGCCCTCGGGGCTCTGCAGCGAGTCGGCGTCGCCGGCAGCCGCGAGTCCGGCGAGCGCACGGTAGACCGTCGCGAGCCCGATGCCGGTGTTCTCGTCGCGCAGCCCGGCGTGCAGGTTCTGCGCGCTGACGAAGCCGCGCGCATCGGCGAGAGCTTCGCGCACGCGCTCGCGCTGCCAGGTGTTCCGCTGAGCCATACCCACGATTCTAGGCGCGCCGCCCTTGCCGGGCCCTGGGAGTGTCAGGCGCGCACGCGGCGCACACCGCCGCGAGCGCGCTGGATGATCCAGCACACGACGTAGATCGTGAACGACAGGGTGGTGATGTACGGGCTCACCGGCAGTGTGCCGGCGAGAGCGAGCAGGATGCCGCCGACCGCCGACACGAATCCGAACAGGGCCGCGAGCAGGGGCACGGCCATGGGTCCTGCGGTGAGGCGCATCGCGGCGGCGGCCGGGGTCACCAGCAGCGCCATCACGAGGAGCGCGCCGATGATGTGCACGCTCACGGCCACGATGAGTCCGAGCAGCACCATGAACAGCAGGCTGACGGCACGCGTGGGCACTCCGCGCGCGGCGGCGGATTCGGGATCGAGCGAGTCGAAGCGCAGCGGGTTCCACATCAGCAGCAGCCCCAGCAGCACCACGATGCTGATGCCGAGCAGCCAGCCGAGGTCGGGGCTCGACACCGAGACGATCTGTCCGGTGAGCAGGCTGAAGCGGTTGGCGCTGCGCCCGTCGTAGAGCGAGAGGAAGAGGATGCCGAGGCCGAGGCCGAACGGCATCAGCACGCCGACGATCGAGTTGCGGTCCCTGGCCTTCGCACCGAGCACGCCGATCAGGACGGCGGCCACGAGCGCCCCGCCGAGTGACCCCGCGACCACACTGCCGCCGAACAGCAGCGCCGCGGCGGCTCCGGCGAACGACAGCTCGCTGACCCCGTGCACCGCGAACGCGAGGTCGCGCTGCATCACGAAGACGCCGATGAGTCCGCCGACGATGCCGAGCACGGCACCCGCGATGATCGAGTTCGCGAGCAGGGCGACGAGCTCGCCGTAGTCCTGGAACGAGAAGACGTCGCTCCAGTCGACCGCCGCGACGATGCCGGTCATGACGGTCATGCGGCACCTCCGTGATCGTGGGCGTGGTCGTGGTGGGGCTCGGCGTCGGGCACGCCGACCACGACGAGACGGTCGCCTGCCCGCAGCACGAACACCGGGGTGCCGTAGAGGGCGGTGAGCACACGCGTCTGCAGCACCTCTTCGGGGGTGCCGAGAACGAACCGCCCGCCGGCGATGTACAGGATCCGGTCGACCCTGCCGAGGATCGGGTTGATGTCGTGCGTGACGAAGAGCACGGCCGCGCCGCGCTCCCGGCGCTGCCGATCGATGATGTCGGTGACGGCGACCTGGTTCGCGAGGTCGAGGTTCGACAGCGGCTCGTCGCACAGCAGGAGCGTCGGCTCGTCGGCGAGCGCCTGCCCCACGCGGAGCCGCTGCTGCTCGCCGCCGGAGAGGAGTCCGACGCGCCTGTCGGCGTAGTGCGAGGCGCCGACGGATTCGAGCAGCCGGTCGACCTTCTCCCGGTCGCCCCGATGCGGCACGGGGAAGCCGAATCGGCTGCCCTGCACCCCCAGCGCCACGAGGTCGCGGGCCCGCATGCTCGTGTCGGGGGCGAGCGAGCGCTGCTGCGGGATGTACCCGATGCGCGGATTCCCCTTGCGCACCGGCCCGCCGGCCACCGTGATCTCCCCGGACGAGAGGGGCTGCAGGCCGAGGATCGCCCGCAGCAGTGTGGTCTTGCCCGACCCCGATGGACCGAGCACGGCGATGAACTCGCCCGCCTGCACCGTCAGATCGAGACCCGACCACAGCTCCCGGTCGCCGCGCTGCAGAGCGGCTCCACGCACGTCGAGAACGGGGTCCTGCGTCTCGGCTCCTGCCCGCGCGTCGGCGGCGGCGCTCACGACTGGAGCGCGTCGGCGAGGCTCGTGATCGCGTCACTCATCCACTCAGAGTACGACGATCCGTCGGGGAGCAGCTCCGTGAAGGCCACGACGGGGATCCCGGCGGCGGTCGCGGCGTCCTCGACGCGCTGCGTCTCGGCTCCCCCGGTCTGCGCGTTGGTGAGCAGCGCACGCACGTCTCCGCTCTCGATCACGTTCAGCGTCTCGAGCAGGGTCGCGGGGGCGACGTCGCTGCCCTCCTCGACCGATTCCGCGAAGCCCTCGGGGGTGACGTCGGTGAGCCCGGCGGCCGCGGCGAGGTATCCGGGAACGGGCTCGGTGATGATGACGTTCGCCCCACCGGCCTCGGTCTTCAGCGTCTCGAGGTCGGTCTCGAAGCCTTCGAGGTCGGCGACGATCTTCTTCGCGTTCGCGGTGAAGTCCGCCTCGCCGTCGGGGTCGATCTCGCTCAGCTCGTCGGCGATCGCCTCGACGACGTGGATCATCGTGTGCGGGTCGAACCAGACGTGCTCGTTGAAGCCCTCGATGTGGTCGTGGCCTTCGTGACCCTCTTCGCCATCTGCGTGGTCATGCGCGTCCTCGCCCTCCTCGGCGGAGTGCTCGTGCCCCTCGTTTCCGGGGTAGTCGTGCGAGAACTCGACCGCGGTGACCAGATGCGGGTCGCCGGCATCCTGCAGCAGCGTGTCGATGAAGGCGTCGTAGCCGCCGCCGTTCTCGATGACGAGGTCGGCCTTCTGCACCGTGAGGCGGTCGCGCGCCGAGGCCTCGTACGAGTGCGGATCCTGCGTGACGGACTCGATGATCGAGGTGACGTCGACGCGGTCTCCGCCGATCTGTGCGGCCAGGGAGCCGTAGACGTTGGTGCTCGCCGCCACCGTGACGGTGCCGTCGTCCGCACCGGCCCCCGCGGGGGCGGAGGAGCATCCGGCCAGCGTCAGGGCGGCGACGGATGCGAGGGCGAGGGCGACGAACGGCTTCTTCATGTCGCCCACTCTAGACGCTAATGAGAACCATTATCAAATTGGTGGCGGGCGCATTTCGTCTCGCTGCGCTCGCTCAATGACCGGAGTCCACGGCCACCCCACTCACTCAGCGACCGGGCCCCAGTCGTCGAGTGGGAGCCCGGTCGTTGAGCGAGGAGCGCAGCGACGAGACGAAACGCGTCAGCCGATCAGACCGGACGCGATCCACACCGTCGAATCCGCCGGTACAGCCCCGTCGACGACGGTGCCGAGCACGACATCCGCAGCATCCGTCCCGAGCTCGAACGGCTCCGCCCCGAAGTTCGTCACGACCTGCCAGCCGTTCGGGCGGGCGAAGCGCAGCACGTCGGCGCGCCCGGTCTCGATCCACTCGAGGCTCTCGTCGGTCTGCAGCTCGCGACGCAGCCGCAGGGCCTCGCGGTACAGGGTCAGGGTCGACGACGGGTCGCCGTCCTCGACGTCCACCGCGTACCGGCCGAACCAGTCGGGCTGGGGCAGGTGCGCCTCGCCGGATCCGAATCCGAACGAGGGGCCGGATGCCGTCCACGGCAGCGGCACACGGCATCCGTCTCGCCCGAGACCGTCGAAATCGGCTCCGCGGAAGAACGAGGGGTCCTGTCGCTCGTCCGGACCGATCTCGGCGACCTCCTGCAGACCGAGCTCCTCACCCTGGTAGAGGTATGTGCTGCCGGGCAGACCGAGCAGCAGCAGCGTCGCGGCGTGCGCGCGGCGCAGACCGCCCTCGCGGTCGAGCTGATCGGCGGGGCCGCCGGCGGCGACCCACTCGACGCCCTGCTTCACCCCGGTGCGACCGGCGAGCGGCGCCAGACCGTAGCGGGTCGCGTGCCGGGTCACGTCGTGGTTCGACAGCACCCAGGTGGTCGACGAGCCGGTCTCGCGAGCCTGCGCGAGGTTGTCGGCGATGATCGTGCGGAACTGGGTCGCATCGAAGTCCGCGACGAGCAGGTCGAAGTTGAACGCCTGTCCGAGCCCCTCGGCCGAGGCGTACTTGGCCCGGCGCTCGGGTGTGCTCACCCACGCCTCGGCGACGGCCGTGCGGGGCGGGTCGTACTCGTTGAAGACCCGGCGCCACTCGGCGTACACCTCGTGCACGTCATCGCGGTCGTAGAGCGGGTGGCTGCCGTCGTGCGGCAGGAGCTCGAGCTCGGCGGTGCTCGGCAGCGGTTCGCTGAGGTCCTTCGTGAGCATGTGCGCCACGTCGATGCGGAAGCCGTCGACGCCCCGGTCCGACCAGAACCGCAGGGTCGTCAGGAAGTCCTCCCGCACCTCCGGGTGATCCCAGTTGAGGTCGGGCTGCTCGGGCGCGAAGCTGTGCAGGAACCACTGTCCGTCCTCGACGCGCTCCCAGGCCGATCCGCCGAAGGCGGCGGTCCAGTCCGTCGGGGGCTCGGAGCCGTCGGGCCCGGAGCCCTCGCGGAAGATGTACCGCTCGCGCGCCGCCGAGCCGCGCCCTGCGGCGAGCGCCTCCCGGAACCATTCGTGCAGATCCGACGAGTGGTTCGGCACGATGTCGACGATCACGCGGATGCCGCGCTCGTGCAGCGCCGCGACCATGTCGTCGAAGTCGTCGAGCGTGCCGAGACGCGGGTCGACGTCGCGGTAGTCCGCCACGTCGTATCCGCCGTCGGCGAGGGCCGAGGGGTAGAACGGGCTGAGCCACACGGCGTCGATGCCGAGATCGCGCAGGTAGTCGGCGCGCAAGACGATGCCCGGGATGTCGCCGAGTCCGTCGCCGTTCGCGTCCGCGAAACTGCGGGGGTAGATCTGATACACGGCGGCCTGTCGCCACCATGCTGCCGTCGTGTCGTCGCGGGTCTCGGTGAGAAGCGCATCGGTCATGAGGGGTACTGCTCCTTCGTGTTGCGGTCTGCGGTGGGAGATGCGTCAGCCCTTGACGGCGCCCTGCGTGACGCCCTCCATGACGAAGCGCTGCGTGAACAGGTACGCCAGGATCGCCGGGGCCATCGCCATCAGGTACGAGGCGAACGACACGTTGTAGTTGTTGCTGAACTGGGTCTGGAACAGGTTCTGCCGCACGGGCAGGGTCTGCATCGCGGGATCGGAGATGATCAGCGACGGCATCATGAAGTCGTTCCAGGCGTACAGGAACGCGAAGATCCCGACGGTCGCGCTCATCGGTGCGAGCAGCGGGAAGATCAGCTGCCAGAACGTCTGCCACGTCGTCGCGCCGTCGATGCGCGCACTCTCCTCGAGCTCGAGCGGGATCGACCGCAGGAATGCGGTGAACAGCAGCACGCTGAAGCTCAGCTGGAACATCGTCGCGAGGATGATCACGCCGAACGGGTTGTCGAGTCCGACCCATCCGGTGAGCTGGATCTGCGGCAGCGCGACCACGGGGAACGGGATGAACATCGCGGCCAGCAGGTAGAAGAACGACCAGCGGAACAGGCAGTGGTCCCAGTTGCGGACGATCGCGTAGGACGCGAAGGCCGCGAGGATGATCGTCGCGATGACCGTTCCGGCCGTGACCAGCAGCGAGATGCCGGCGCCGACCGGGAACTTCGTGAGGTTCCACGCCTCGACGAAGCCGTCGATGCTGAACGGAGCCGGCAGTGAGAAGGCGTTGCCGTCGACTGCCTGACCGGTGGTCTTGAAGGCCATCGAGATGGTCACGTACAGCGGCAGCAGAACCGTGACCGCGCACAGGATCAGGATGATCGTGCCCGACCAGTTGACGCGCTCCATACGGATGCGCGGCTTCTTTCCCGAGGTGGGGATGGTGGTGAGTGTCTGCGTCGACATCAGAGTGCGTTCCTTCCGCGGGTCAGCGACAGCTGCAGCAGGGAGATGAGCACGGCGACGATGAAGAAGATCGTCGCGTTCGCCATCTGGTAGGCGTAGTCGCCGCCGTTGAAGCCCGCGATGATCGTCATCGCGACGCTGCGGGTGGACGTGCCGGGTCCGCCGTTGGTGAGTCCGACGATGATGTCGTAGGCGTTCAGGAAGCCCTTGAAGCCGAGGATCACGTTGATCACCACGTAGCCGGCGACGAGCGGCAGCGTGATGCGGAGCAGCTGCTGCGTCTTGTTCGCCCCGTCGATGCTCGCGGCCTCATACACCTCGCCCGGCACCGAGAGGAGCCCCGCGATGTAGATCAGCAGCGTGCCCGGTACGGCCTGCCAGGCGGTCACGATGACGATCGCGACCCAGGCGAGATCCGGATTGGCGAGCAGGCTGGTCGACAGCCACGGGATGCCTGTGGCGGCGCCCGCGGCCGGGATGGAGTTGGAGAAGAGGAAGTTGAAGACGTAGGCGATGATGATGCCCGAGATCACCATGGGGATCACGAAGATCGTGCGAAGACCCGTCTTGAAGCGGATGCGGGAGGTCAGCCCCACCGCCAGCAGGAACGCGATCACGTTGACGACGATCACCGTCGCGATCGAGAAGCCGAACGTGAACAGGTAGCTCTGCAGGATGGCCGGGTCGCTGAAGATCGCGATGTAGTTGGTCAGCCCGTTGAAGCTCCACTCTCCGATGCCGATCGAGTCGGTGAAGCTGAAGAAGATCCCCATGACGCCGGGCACCGTGATCGCGAGCGTGAAGAGCACCAGCGTCGGCAGCAGGAACAGGTAGTAGATCGGCTCGACCTTGCGAGTGCGGCGCCCGAGCTTGCGGGTGCCGCCCGTGACGATCGCCGTGGTGTCGGTCGTCGCGCTGTTCGGCCTGGTGAGGTTCGACGCGGCGGGAGTCGCCGCGGGATTCGGGAGAGCGGGATTCGGGAGAGCGGTGTTCGTCATGGCGTGGACTCCTCTGTCTCGCCGGATGCGGAGTCCTCACCGGAGGCGTTGTCCTGGGTCGACGGGATCGGAGCGCGGAACGCGATCCTCGCCCAGTCGGCATCCATGGTGCGCAACGTGGAGGTCGGGGACGCGCCGAGCACCATGGCCTGCGCGTAGTTGAAGACCGGAAGGGTCTTGGGCACGAGCACCGACGGACCCTGATAGATCTGGCCGTTCTGGTAGTACTCGACCATGCCCGCGACGCGCGGGTCGTCGGGAGCCGGAGCATCGTTCGTGGGGGTGAACCCGAGCTGCGAGGCGTTGTACTCCTCGATGTGCTCGGGCAGGAACAGGTACTCGAGGAAGTCGCGGGCGGCCTCCTGGTGGCGCGATCCCTCGGGGATCATCGCGGCGAGGTCCATGTTGACGCGCACGCCGAGGTCGGCGGGGTCGTCGGTCATCGGCAGCGGGAACGTGCCGAGGTCGAGGTCGGGTGCGGTCTTCTCGATCTCGCTGAACGCCCACGGCCCCTGCAGATACATCGCGGCCTCGCCCTTGCCGAAGGCGAGGTTGCCGTCGCCGTAGCCTCGGCTCGCGGCATCCGCGTTCGTGTAGTCCTTCACCAGCGTCATCATGCGGTCCATGGGCTCGGCGAAGTCCTTCTCGAACGAGGCCTGGGAGTCGGGGCCGACCTCGGCGCCCTCCTGCGCGAGCGTGTCGAAGAAGTCGATCACGTCGACCGAGCCGCCGGCGGTGTAGTCGTACCAGCCCTGGGCGACCGTCCAGTCGTCCTTGAAGGTGGCGTAGAACGGATCGATGCCCGCCTCCTTCAACCGGTCGCAGACCGCGACGAGCTCGTCCCACGTCTGCGGGACCTCGAGGCCCTGCTGCGCGAAGATCTCCTTGTTGTAGATCACGGAGGCGCCCATCACCGAGTAGGGCAGGGCGCTCGTGCGCCCCTCGCACGACCCGTACTGCTCCATCAGGGGCTGCAGGTCGTCGCGGATGGTCGAGGCGGCGTCGGTGCCCGACAGATCGGTGAGCGCACAGCGCTGCACGAAGCGGGCGATCTCGTAGTTGTAGTTGGCGAGCATGATGTCGGGCGGGTTGCCCCGCACGAAGCTGGCCGAGACGACGTCGACACCCGAGGTGTCGATCTCGACGCGGACGTCGTCCTGCGAGGAGTTGTACTGCGCCACGAGCTCGGTCATGAACTCGATCGCCTCCCGCTTGCTGAAGGTGAAGCGGATGGTCTCGGTTCCGCCGGCCGTCGAGCAGCCGGTGAGGGCGGCCCCGACCAGGGCGAGAGCGGCCGCACCGGCGACGATCTGCGCCGGGCGTGGTGGTTTCACAGACACCGTTGTCCTTTCGTGCTGTAGATACGCAGACTAAATCTAGTGAGCGAATTTACTTCGATGAACGGTACTGTCTCATGTGAACGAGAGTGAGGTCAAGACCCGTGACAGAAGTATCCGCAGGTCTGGGCACCGGACGAGCCAGTGTCGGCGCGATCCTCGACTTCGCGTGGACCGCCGGCGAGTTCACCGCGAGTGAGGCGATGGCGACCACCACGCTGACCCGCTCGACCGCGATCGACGCGATCGACACCCTCGTCGACGCCGCCGTGCTGCGGGAACTCCCCAACGCACGGGTGGCCGGGAGCTACCGCGCGGGGCGCCCCGCGCGGCGCTTCGTGCTGGCATCCGACCTCGGCGTCGTCATCGGGGTGGATGCCGGAGACACCCACCTCGCGGTCACGATCTCGGATCCGCTCGAGCGCACCCTCGTGCACCACCGCACCGACCTCGATCCGACGCAGTCGGCGGCTGCGCGGCGCGCGACGATCCTGGATCAGATGGCGCACGCGCTCGCCGAGGCCGACGTCTCGCGCGAGGCGGTGCTCGCGATCTGCGTCGGCGTCGCCGCGCCGGTGAACAGGGCCGGCATCTCACCGCCGCACCCCGAGGGCTTCTGGGAGCGCACCAACCCGGGGCTCGCCGACGCTCTCGACGAGTGGGCTCCCGTCGTCGAGATCAAGAACGACGCGCAGCTCGCCGCGATCGCCGAGGGATCCGCGGGGGCCGCGATCGGATGCCGCGACTACGTCGCCCTGCTCGCGAGCGAACGGTTCGGCGGGGGCGTGGTCGTGGACGGCCACGTGCTGCACGGCGCCCACGGCGGCGTCGGCGAGGGCGTCGTGTTCGACCACATCATCGGAGTCGGGTCGGCCTTCGGTCTGCGATACGCCCTGCAGGACGAGGTGCGCGCGGGGGTCGAGAGCGGCGAGATCTCGTCGGAATCGGCGATCGGTCGGCTCGCGGGCGCGGAGCGCATCGATCCGCGGACCGTGTTGACCGCGGCATCCGCCGGTGATGCCGATGCGCTGCTCGCGACGTCGCGGGTCGGCGCGACCCTCGCCCGCGTCGTCGGCGTGCTCGGCAGCATGTACGACCCGGCGCGCGTGATCATCTGCGGAGGGGTCGCCGAGAGCATCGAGCCCGTGCTCGCCGCCGCACGCGAGGTGCTGCCGGCCCAGCTGCACCTGCCGGCCCCCGAGATCCTCGCCTCCACGCTCGGCGCCGAGGTCGTGTCGATCGGCGCCGTCGCGACCGCGCGGATGGCCGCCCGCGAGGTGGCCGTGCCCGTGCTGGCGGAACGACGCCTCAGCGCGGTCGGCTAAGTCCGCGGGTCTCGGGCAGCGAGAAGGGTGGCGGTGCCGGATGTCTCGAGCACTGCCACCCTCGTCGATGCCGACGCTTTCGCGACTAGGTCGCAGAGACCCATCTGACTCCCGCGGCGTTCGCCGTGTAGCGGCGCACCGCATCCGTCTCGATCTCTTCGATGAACGGGACGATCACCTGCCACAGCGCCCAGTGCTCGGCCGAACCCGGCTCTCCGTCGTCTTCGCCGTCATCGAGCACGGGGACCTGGGCTGCGAACCCGAAGCGGGCCGCGTTCTCGTCTGAGACGAGTACTTCCAGCACCGCGCCGCGAGCGGCGACGGACAGCAGCTGCAGCCTCGCCGGAATCAGCGCAGTTCCGTGGGCGGTGTCCCACGTGCTGCGGACCGCGCGGACGAGTGCGTCGTCGGATGTGTCGGGTTCCATGACAGGGCCTTTCCTCAGCTGGCGACGTTGATCACCCATTGGGGGCACACGGTGACGCCCATGCAGTATGCCGTGATGAGGCCCTTCTGGTAGTTGTCGCTCATGCGGGTGTTCTCGACGACCACCTTGACGGCCATGGTGCGCTTCGGGGTGCAGGAGCCCAACCAGCACTCCCATTCAATCGCGTCCGTCACGTAGATGATGGCGCTGCCCTGAATCACACGGCCCCCGTCGGGGCGAGGGAACTTCGTGGTCTTCTGGATCATGTTCAGGTTCACGTGATGCTTGTTCTGAACCTTCGTCAGACCCCAGGTGGTGCCATTTCCCGCGCGCGCGACTGTCGACTTCGCGATCTTGTCTGTCCACCTCGAGACGATCCGATACGCAGGATCCGCTGCGGCGGCCGCCGCCAGATCCTCAGGCGATGCCGGCGCCATCTGCGAGGTATCGGGCGCCGCAGAGCGTGACCGCGACGACGCGTCGAACGAGTCGGCCCGCGTGACCTGAGCCTCGACATCAGCCTGCGCGGCTGTGCCTTCTGCACCCGTCGGCACGTAGCCGAAAGTGGTGAAGGAGGTCGGGTCGTCCGCAGCGTCCGCAGCGTGCGCGGCTGACGGCACGAGAAGTGCGCCCACCATCACCACAGTCGCGACCAGTGCAGACCGGAACCGCCTCTTCGTCGTCATACGTCATCCTTCGCTCGATGGATCGGCTGTCCCGCTCACTATAGGAATCGGCGAGCGCCACGTATGTCACCCTTTCGGGGGACACACGGCGGCCCTTTCGGACTGGCGAGCACTTCCTGACACACCTCATTCCGTCCCCGTAAAACGGTCGCGGCACGGGCGAGCCCAGGGTGAGCAGGCACGCGTCGGCGCAGCATCCTGACAACTCGAGAACAGAGCCTGAGGCCCCATGGGGCCCTCGTCGCTTTCACACTGCCCGGGGTCACGTGTCGACTTACCAATCCAGAAGATCAGCCCCTCCCCCTGAAGTGCTCTCAGCCGATGCACTGTTGCGGGCCGGCTCACATCACTCCACGAGCAGTGCGGGCTCCTCGAGCACGGAGGCCACGTCGGCGATGAAGCGGCTCATGCCGTCGCCGTCGATCACGCGGTGGTCGAAGGATCCGGCAACCGTGGTGACCCAACGGGGACGCACCTCGCCGTCGACGACCCACGGCTTCTGGCTGATCGTGCCCATGGCCACGATTCCCGCCTCGCCGGGGTTGATGATGGGCGTGCCGGCATCCATCCCGAACACACCGATGTTGGTGATCGTGATCGTGCCGCCCTGCTGGTCGGCGGGGCTGGTCTTGCCCTCGCGCGCCGTCAGGGTGAGGCGGTTCAGGGCCCGGGCGAGGTCCTTCATGCTGAGGTCCTGTGCGTCCTTGATGTTCGGCACGAGCAGGCCACGGGGGGTGGCCGCCGCGATGCCGAGATTCACGTAGTGGCGCACCGAGATCTCGGCCCCGCCCTCGGTCTCCACCCAGGCCGCGTTCACCATCGGGGTGCGGCGGGCCGCCCAGATGACCGCGCGAGCCATGATGAGCAGCGGCGAGACGCGGATGTCGGCGTAATCGGGCGAGGCCTTGAGGCGCTTGACGAGCTCCATCGTGCGGCTCGCGTCGATCTCCTTCCACACGGTCACGTGCGGGGCGGAGTAGGCGCTCTGCACCATCGCCGACGAGGTGGCCTTGCGCACGCCCTTGACCGGGATCGACTCGGTGCGGTCGTCGGACGCGGTCGCTGCCGGAGCGGCCGGCGACAGACCCCGGGCGAGGCCCGAGGGTGCGCTCTGCGGCGCGGGCACCGTCTCCTCGCGCACGGCACCCCACTCGGGCGTCTCGATGTTGCGGAACACACTGGCCTGCTGGGCGTGGGTGACCACGTCGTCGCGGGTGACCTCGCCGTCGGCGCCGGTCGGCGTGACCGTCGTGAGGTCGACGCCGAGGTCGCGGGCGAGCTTGCGGATCGGAGGCTTCGCGATCACGCCGACGGACGAGCGCACCGGACGCTCAGCCGGACGCTTGCGACGAGACGTCGCGCCGCCGCCGGTGCCGTAGCCGACGAGGACCGACCCGCCGCCCTCTTCGGGCGCGGGCGCCTCGGCGGTCGCGACCACGCCGGGACCGGCGTCGTCGCGGGCATCCGTCACGAAGGTGATGATCGGGGCGCCGACCTCGACCGTCTCGCCCTCGGCTGCGAGCAGCTCGCCGACGACGCCGGCATGCGGCGAGGGCAGCTCGACGAGCGACTTGGCCGTCTCGATCTCGCAGATAACGTCGTTGATGGCGACCGTGTCACCGGGTGCGACCTTCCACGTCACGATCTCGGCCTCGGTCAGCCCCTCGCCGACATCGGGAAGGGTGAAGTTCTGCGTGCTCATGAGCGGTCCTTTCGGAACGGCGAGATCAGTAGGCCAGCGAGCGGTCGACGGCCTCGAGGATGCGGTCGGCATCCGGGAGGTAGGTGCCCTCGAGCTTCGCGGGTGGGAACGGGGTGTCGTACCCCGAGACGCGCAGCACCGGTGCCTCGAGGGCGTAGAAGGCGCGCTCCATGACGGTCGCCGCCACCTCGCTGCCGATGCTGGTGAAGCCCGGCGCCTCCTGCGCGTAGACCATGCGACCGGTCTTGCGCACCGAGTTGAGGATGGGCTCGTAGTCGATGGGCGACAGCGAGCGGACGTCGACGACCTCGCAGCTGGTGCCCTCGGACTCGGCGAGCGCCGCCGCCTGCAGCAGGGTCGTGACCATGGCGCCATGACCGACGAGGGTCACGTCGGAGCCGGTGCGCACCACGCGCGACGAGTGCAGTGGCGCCGCGGATCCGGCGAGGTCGACCTCGCCCTTGGGCCAGTAGCGGCTCTTGGGCTCCATGAAGATCACCGGATCGTTCGACGCGATGGCCTCCTGGATCATCCAGTACGCGTCGTTCGGGGTCGACGGCGACACCACGCGCAGACCCGGGGTGTGCGCGAAGTAGGCCTCGGGGCTCTCCTGGTGGTGCTCGACGGCACCGATGTGCCCGCCGTACGGGATGCGGATCACGATGGGCAGGCTGAGGTTCCCCTCGTGACGGTTGGTGAGCTTCGCCAGCTGCGTCGTGATCTGGTCGAACGCCGGGAACACGAATCCGTCGAACTGGATCTCGATCACCGGACGGAACCCGACCATCGCGAGTCCGATCGCGGTGCCCACGATCCCGGACTCGGCGAGGGGCGTGTCGAGCACGCGCTGCTCGCCGAAGTCGCGCTGCAGGTGCTCGGTGACGCGGAACACGCCGCCGAGCTTGCCGATGTCCTCGCCCATGAGCAGGACCTTGGGGTCATCCTCCATCGCCTTGCGCAGCCCGGCGTTGAGCGCCTTGCTGAACGGCATCGTCTCGAGGGTCACTTGCCGTCTCCTTCGAACGATGCCTCGTACCTCTTGTGCCAGGCCTTCTGCTCCGCGATGAGCGGATGCGGATCGCTGTACACGTGGTCGAAGATCTTGTCAGCCGTCGGGGCGCCGAGCTCGACGCTCCGGGCGCGCAGGTCCTCTGCCGCGTCGGCCGCCTCGGCCTCGACGTCGGCGAAGAACTGCGCCGATGCTCCCCGGTTCTCGAGGAAGGCGCGCATCCGGTCGATCGGGTCGCGCAGGGCCCAGGACTGCTCCTCGTCCGAACCGCGGTACTTGGTGGGGTCGTCGCTGGTGGTGTGCGCACCGAGCCGGTAGGTGACGGCTTCGATCGCCCGGGGTCCGGCCCCGCCCCGCGCCTCGTCGAGGGCGATGCGGGACACCGCGTAGCTCGCGAGCACGTCGTTGCCGTCGACCCGGATGCTGGGAATGCCGTAGCCGGCGCTGCGCTCGACGAGCGGCACGCGCGACTGCGTCGACACGGGCACCGAGATCGCCCAGTGATTGTTCTGCAGGAAGAAGACGGTCGGCGCCTGGTAGCTGGCGGCGAAGACCATGGCTTCGTGCACATCGCCCTGGCTCGATGCCCCATCGCCGTAGTAAACGATGACGGCCTCGTCTCGCTCGGGGTCCCCGGTGCCGGAGCGACCGTCGAAGTTCAGTCCCATCGCGTACCCGGTCGCGTGCAGCACCTGCGAGCCGAGCACGAGCGTGTACAGCCGGGTGTTGCCGTTCTTGGGATCCGTGGGGTCCCATCCGCCGTGCGAGACACCGCGCATGAGCTTGATGATGTCGACGGGGTCGACGCCGCGGATGCGGGTGACCGCGTGCTCCCGGTACGACGGGAAGATCGTGTCCTGCGCACGCGCGGCGCGGGCGGATCCGACCTGTGCGGCCTCCTGCCCCCGGCTCGGCGGCCACAGGGCGAGCTGGCCCTGACGCTGCAGGTTCGTCGCCTGGGTGTCGATCGCGCGGATGGCGACCATGTCGCTGTAGAACTGCTCGAGCTCGGCGTCGCTGATCGCCTCGATCAACGGCAGATAGCGCTCGGCGGCCGGGCTGGGCGTGAAGCGACCGTCCTGATCGAGGACGCGGACGAGTTCAGTCTCTGGCGAGGTCACGGTCCCACGCTACCGGCGTGCGCATGCGTGGTCACGCATACCTAGGACGTCCTCGCATCTGCCGGGAAACCGGAGAACAGGCGGTCTCGGCGCGCCCCGCCGATCTCGAGGCGAGGTCAGCGGAGGCGGGCGGCGACCTCGAGAACGCGGTCGACCGAGGCCTCCTCGCCCACGGAGATGCGGATGCCGTCGCCGGGGAACGGACGCACGATCAGGTCGGCCGCGACGAACGCGGCCGCCACCGACTCGGTGCGCTCCCCGGTGGGGAGCCAGATGAAGTTCGCCTGGGTGTCCGGGACGTCCCAGCCCTGCGCGCGCAGCCCCTCGAGCAGGCGGGTGCGTCGCTCGACGATCACGGCGACCCGTTCGAAGAGCTCGGCCTCGGCATCGAGGCTCGCGATCGCCGCGTTCTCCGCCGCCGACGTGACGGAGAGCGGGATGCCCGTCGTCCGGGCCGCGTCGAGCACCTTCTCGTTGCCGATCGCGTACCCGATGCGCAGACCCGCGAGCCCGTATGCCTTCGAGAACGTGCGCAGCACGACCACGTTCGGATGCCGCTCGAACACCCGCTCCTCGAGTCCGTCGACCGCATCCGGTGCCGTCACGAACTCGGCGTAGGCCTCGTCGAGGACGATCAGCACGTCGGTCGGCACGCGCTCGACGAAGGTCGCGAACTCGTCGCTGGTGATGATCGGCCCGGTCGGGTTGTTCGGCGTGCAGAGGATGATCGCCCGGGTGCGGTCGGTGACGGCGTCCGCCATCGCGTCGAGATCGTGACGCGACTCCGCGGTCAGCGGCACCGGCACCCCGGTCGCCCCGGCGACCAGCGGCAGGCTCGGGTAGGCCTCGAAGGAGCGCCATGCGTAGATGACCTCGTCGTCCACGGAGGCGGTGGCGAGGATGAGCTGGTGGAGGATCGACACGCTCCCGGCTGCGACGTGCACCTGGTCGGGCTCGACCGCATACCGCGCGCCGAGCCGCTCGCGCAGCCGCGTGGCCGTGGCGTCGGGATAGCGGTTGATCGGCGTGGTGTGCTGCAGCGCGGCGGCGACCGAGGGGAGCGGCTCGAACGGGTTCTCGTTGCTCGACAGCTTGTACGCGTCGGGGCCCGCCTGCTTGCCCTGTCGATACGGCGCGAGGGCGGCGATGGCGGGACGGATGCGCGGCAGGATCGGGTCGGTCACAAGGATGAGTCTAAGGATCCCCCAGGCCCTGGCGACCACTTTCCCGAGGTAGTACCATTTTGGTATGGCGATGACGGTGAGACTTCCCGAGGAACTCGATGCCCAGCTGAACGCGCTCGCCGAGCGCCGACACACGTCCAAGCACGCGCTGCTCATCGAGGCCGCAGATCGTTTTCTCCGCGAGGAGGTCACCACCGAACAGGCCGTGACTATCGCACGTGATGTCGCCGATCGGTACTCGGAGCTGATGAAGAAGCTGGAAGACGCGTGACCCGTTACCTCGAGCTTCCGCAGGCGGTCGGGATTCTCGAGGCACTCGGCTTCCATGTCCGGGACATCGGCCTGCTGTCGTCGGCGCTCTCGCGCCCGGGGAGCTCGATGTTCGGTGTGGAGGCGTACGCGGGACTCGAGCTCAAGGCGGCGTCGCTGCTTTCATCGCTGAGCCAGAATCACCCCCTCTTCGACGGCAACAAGCGGTTCGCCTGGATCATGACCATGACCTTCTTGGAGCTCAACGGGATGATCATCGACATGGATCTCGAGACGGCGTTCGATCTGATCCTGCGAACCGCCCAGAGTTCCGCGTCACTCGACGAGATCGCGGACTCGCTTCGGGCACACATCCGCTGACTTCTCGCGCCACGCATGGAAGACTGGCCTCACCATGCGCTTCATCATCCGAGTCGTCGTCAACGCGTTCGCCCTCTGGGTCGTCACGCTGATCCCCGCCCTGCAGGTGCAGATCCGAGCGTTCGCGCCCGGCGAGACCCTGCAGCTCGTGCTGACCCTTCTCGCGGTCGCCGCCATCTTCGCGCTGGTCAACACGATCATCGGCACCGTCGTCAAGATCGTCGCGTTCCCGCTGTACATCCTGACCCTGGGGCTCATCGGCTTCGTCATCAACGGCTTCCTGCTGTGGCTCACCGCCTGGATCACGAGCGGCTTCGGCTGGGGCCTGACGGTCGGCAGCTTCTGGTGGGGTGTGCTCGCCGCGCTGATCATCTCGCTGATCAACGGAGTGTTCGGCTTCATCCTGCGCCCGCAGAGCAAGAAGCAGCGCCGCGACTGAGCGGCGGACAGCGACTGAGTGACGGACACGACCGGCCGGTCACTGCACCCGCTCCGCGTGGTACTCGGTGCGTTCGATGATCTCGGCGTCGGAGAGTTCCTTCCAGAAGCCGTCGAGGGCCTCCACCCTCGGGTCTCCCGAGGCATCCGCCATCTCCGCGGTCTCGGTGTAGGAGTGCAGCAGATGGGTGTCGACCCAGATGTCCTCGATCGTGTCGAGCGGATCCCCCTCCCGCGAGAGGATGACGCTGTCGGGTGACCCCGTGCCCTCGGGCGAACCGCCGCCGGCCAGCGCCGACACCGGGTCATCGGTGTGCCGCAGCTGCACGAGGGTCTGGTCGGGGTCGAGCGTGGGTTCGACCGGGCTCCCCGCCGTGATCTGCACCTGCACGTCGAACTCGCTCTCCATGGACAGATGCCCGGTGACCATGCCGGACTGGGAGTGGGCGACGACGTCGACCTCGTCGCCGGCCTCCGCGCCCGCGGCGGCGAGGGCGTCGAGGGTCGCCTGATACGACGCGGAGCGCTTGTTCGTGTACAGCTCGGCGTTGGACTTGAGGTCCCAGGGCTCGCGGCCGCCCCAGCCGACGCTCTGCGTGCCCTTCAGGTAGGCGACGTAGCGGGTGCGTCCGTCGGCATAGGAGTACTTCTCCACCGCCACCTGCGCTCCCTCGGCGGTGGGCATGCGGCGGAAGGCCGCGGCCAGACCGGTGGGGCCGCTCGACGGCGACGAGGTCTTCACGGGGGCGACGGACACCCGATCGGCCGTGCCGGAGAGCGTCTCGCCCGGCAGCACCTTGCCGAACCCCGAGAACACGCCCACCAGCGCCGCCAGTCCGAAGACGTCGCCGTACAGCGCCGGCAGCACCGGGTTGCCGACCAGCCCGTCGAATCGTCGCGTGCGCCAGTCGGCCTCGAGCTGAACGACCATCGCGCGGATGCGGTCGTCCGACGCGCCGAGCCGTTCCGCCCGGAGTCTCAGCCGATCGGCCACCGCAGGATCCGTCCGTGCGAGCATCTCGGCCTCGGCCCGCAGCTCGACGTACTCGTAGACATCCGCCATGAGCAGCGTGCTCGACACGGCTTCGCGGCATTCCTCCGTCAGCGACGACACGTGCTGGACGGCGCCCCACAGCGCGATCGTGTCGACGTACGCGCTGAACCCCGGTGTGTCGACGATGATCCGCTGCGCACTGTCGAGCGCGACCCGCGCAGCGTCGATGCGCGAGGCGACCCGGTCGAGGCGACCAGCGGCCTCGCGCAGCACCTCGGGATCGATGGAGATCACCCCGCCGTGATCGATCGTCAGCCCGCTCATGCCGCATCGATCCGGGCGACCTCGGCCTCGCGATCGCGGGCGCCCGCCGCCTCTGCGCCCACGCGCCGGGCGATGTCGGCCAGCGTCTCGCGCAACGCCGTCACCCCGCCGGAGTGCCATCGGGTGTCGACGGCGAGACCGCGCAGGGCCGCCGCGGCGTCGTCGAGCGCGTCGATCGCGGCGCGGATCTCGCGGGCGGCCCGCGCCTTGGCCCATGCGGCATCTGCCGAGCTCGTCGGTGCGAGTGCGTAGGAGGAATGCATGCGGCCAGCATCCGCGATCCGGGGGTGCCCGCAGGCCGCGGAATCCCCGATTTCCCGGCCGCGGTGAGCAGTCGGGCGGCGAACGAGAACGGTGCAGAGGGCGTCGAGACCGCCGGAGTGGCACGCGGGCGTCGCGCGGATCGACGACGAGCGGCAGAATAGGACGGTGACATCCCCGGATCCCTTCCGCGTGATCTTCGTGTGCACGGGGAACATCTGCCGCTCTCCGATGGCCGAGGTCGTCTTCCGCGATCTCGCGGAACGCCAGGGCCTCGGCTCGCGGATCATCTCGCGCAGCGCGGGTACGGGAGACTGGCACCTCGGCGAGCGGGCAGACCACCGCACGCTCGACGCCCTCGCCCGACGGGGGTACGACGGCTCGCAGCATCGGGCGAAGCAGTTCACCTTCGCCTCGTTCGCGGACAACGATCTGGTGGTCGCGCTCGACCGCACCCACGAACGGAACCTGCGCGAATGGGCGCGGGACGAAGACGAAGAGGGCAAGGTCACGCTGCTGCTCGGCTTCGACCCCGGCGCCGTCACCCACGACGTGCCCGATCCGTACTACGCGGGCCCCGAGATGTTCGATTCCGTGCTCGGTATGATTGAGACGGCGACCCGTGGCCTGTTCCGCCAGCTCGAGCCGGCCATCCGTCGGCCCCGCACGCCCCCCTCGCCAGGGGCCCTATCAGGAGGACTCCCCTGACTTTCCAGCCTTCGCTCCCGCCCCAGCCCCTGAGCCCCCTCGACGGTCGCTATCGCGGCGCCGTCACCGGACTCGCCGACTTCCTCTCGGAGGCGGGCCTGAACCGCGCCAGGGTCGAGGTCGAGGTCGAGTGGCTGATCGCTCTCACCGACCGCTCGCTGTTCGAGACGAGCCCGCTGTCGGATGCCGACAAGGAGCGCCTGCGCGCCCTGTACCGCGACTTCGGCCAGGCCGAGATCGACTGGCTCGCGGAGAAGGAGGCCGTCACGCAGCACGATGTGAAGGCCATCGAGTACCTCGTGCGCGACCGCCTGAGCGCACTCGGACTCGACCGGATCGCCGAGCTCACGCACTTCGCCTGCACCAGCGAGGACATCAACTCCGCCTCGTATGCCCTGACCGTCAAGCGCGCGGTCGAGGAGGTCTGGCTGCCCGGCCTCGACGTCGTGATCGCGAAGCTGCGCGAGCTGGCGGCCGAGCACGCCGACGCCCCGATGCTGTCCCGCACCCACGGGCAGCCGGCCACGCCGTCGACGATGGGCAAGGAGATCGCCGTCTTCGCGTGGCGCCTCGAGCGCGTGCGCGCGCAGATCGCGGCATCCGACTACCTCGCCAAGTTCTCGGGGGCGACGGGCACCTGGTCCGCCCACCTGTCGGCCGACCCCGACGCGGATTGGCCCACGATCTCCCGCGAGTACATCGAGGGCCTCGGACTCGGCTTCAATCTGCTCACCACGCAGATCGAATCCCACGACTGGCAGGTCGAGCTGTACGACCGGATCCGTCATGCCGGCGGCATCCTGCACAACCTCGCGACCGACATCTGGACGTACATCTCGCTCGGCTACTTCGCGCAGATCCCCGTCGCCGGCGCGACCGGATCGTCGACCATGCCGCACAAGATCAACCCGATCCGCTTCGAGAACGCCGAGGCGAACCTCGAGATCTCGGGCGCCCTGCTCGCGTCCCTCGGGCAGACGCTGGTGACCAGCCGCCTGCAGCGCGACCTCACGGACTCGACCACCCAGCGCAACATCGGTGTGGCCTTCGGGCACTCGCTGCTCGCGATCGACAACCTGCGCCGGGGCCTGAACGCGATCTCGCTGTCGCGCGATGTCCTGCTCGCCGACCTCGACGTGAACTGGGAGGTCCTCGCCGAGGCGATCCAGACCGTCATCCGCGCCGAGGTCGTCGCCGGCCGCTCGTCGATCACCGACCCCTACGCCCTGCTCAAGGAGCTGACCCGCGGCCACCGCGTCGGTGCGGCGGATCTCGCGGAGTTCGTCGAGAAGCTCGAGATCGGGGATGCCGCGAAGCAGCGCCTGCTCGCACTCACCCCCGCGACCTACACGGGGATCGCCGAGCAGCTCGCCACGTAGTCTGCGCGCTCGGTGCGGGTGGATCAGCGCATCCCTCCGCGTCTTCCGCGCGGGCGACAGCGCGTCGCGCGCTCTGTGCGGGGTCGAAAACGCATCGCGCGATCTGTGCGGGGTCAATTGCGCACCGCGCGATCTGTGCGGGGTCAATAACGCATCGCGCTCCAGGCGGAATCGGATGCACAAGTGACCCCGCACCGATCAGGGATGCACAAGTGACCCCGCACCGATCAGGGATGCACAAGTGACCCCGCACCGATCAGGGATGCACAAGTGACCCCGCACCGATCCTGACGGGACGTGAGCGGGTCGCATCCGACCGCACCAGGCGGGGTCAATAATGCACCCCGCACCCCAGGCGGGGTCAATAACGCATCGCGCGCTCCAGGCGGGGTCAATTACGCTCCGCAACGGGCCGAATCGGATGCACAAGTGACCCCGCACCGATCAGGGATGCACAAGTGACCCCGCACCGATCAGGGATGCACAAGCGACCCCGCACCGATCAGGGATGCACAAGCGACCCCGTACCGGGAAAGCCCGCACCGGATCGACGACGCCGCGGAGACGGTCGCGAACGGCTACGGGCGCGGTTCGCCGGAATGCGCCCCGGCGGAGTCGCGCGGCATGAACGCCGCGGCGAGCAACGTCAAGACCGCCACGATCGCGGCGGCGATGAACACCCAGACGGATGCCGAGATGATGGTCGCCGGATCCTCGGGGCCGGCGCCCCGGGCGATGACCGAGTTCGAGATCGCGCCGAACACGGCCACCCCGAGCGCGCTTCCCGCCGATCGGGCGAAGGCGTTCATGCCGGTGACGGCTCCTCGCTCTCCCCAGCCGACCGAGGCCTGGGCGGCGATGAGCGTGGGTGCCGCGGTCCACCCCAGACCGAACCCGAGCACGAACGCGACGGCTGCGATCGAGAACGGGTTGGGCCAGGGCGACACCACCGCGAGAGCGATCGCCGCGACGGCTGTGATCGACATGCCCGTGAGCGCGGTGCGGCGGAACCCGATGCGCAGATACAGACGTCCGGAGTTCGCCGCAGCCAGCGGCCACCCGAGGGTCAGCGCCGCCACCGCGAGCCCCGACAGCAGCGGGGCGATGCCGATCGACCCTTCGAGATAGGCGGGTGCGAAGCTCGTGACGCCCGTCATGAGTGCACCGACGCCGAGCGACACGATCGTGGTCGTGAGGATGAGCGGACGAGCGGCCAGCCGCAGGTCGACGATCGGCTCTGCGGCCCGCCGTTCGACGACCCCGAACACGATCAGCGCCAGCACTCCGAGCCCGAAGCAGATCGCGCTGGGCACGGAGATCCAGGCCCAGGCGTTGCCGCCCTCGAGCATCCCGAGGATCAGGCCGGTGAGTCCGATGGTGAGCAGCACGGCTCCGGCGTAGTCGATTCGGTGCCGCTGTGTCTGCTTCTCTTCGTGGTACCTGCGCAGCAGCATCCACCCCGCGATCAGGCACAGCGGGATGTTGACCCAGAAGATCCACCGCCACGCGTCGAGCTGGGCGAAGATCCCGCCGAGCGCGGGGCCGACCACCGAGGAGATCGCCCAGACCGAGGCGATATAGCCCTGCACCTTGGCCCGCTCGGCGACCGTGTAGATGTCGCCGACGATCGTCATCGACATCGGCGCGACGGCCCCGGCACCGAGGCCCTGGACGATCCGGAAGACGATCAGTGCGGTCATGCTCCAGGCGAACCCCGACAGCACCGAGCCGAGCAGGAAGAGTCCGATGCCGAGCAGGATGATCGGCTTGCGCCCCACGGTGTCGGCGAAGCGCGAGTAGATCGGCACGCTGACCGCCTGCGCGAGGAGATACACCGAGAAGAGCCACGGGAACTGCTGGTAGCTGCCGAGATCGCGGACGATGCTGGGCACCGCCGTCGCGAGGATCGTCGCGTCGATCGCGATGAGTCCGGTGGCGAGCATGAGCGCACCGAGCACCGGGCCACGCGTCGAGCGGAGTCCGACGGAGGCGCGATCGATCGAGGCAGTCACTACAGGCACAAGCGGCGGCGCCCCGCGACTATTCCGGATCGATGCCGGAGATCCCGCTCCCTGCGGGGTCAATAGTGCAGCGCACGCTCCCTGTGGGGTCAATAGTGCAGCGCACGCTCCCTGTGGGGTCAATAGTGCAGCGCACGCTCCCTGTGGGGTCAATAACGCGTCGGAAACTGCGGAATCAGGTGCGAAAGTGACCCCGCACCGCAACGAGTCAGAAAGGGGCGGTGCGGATCAGGCGGTGCGGATCAGGCGGAGTCAGCGCGACCGGGCTTGTCGGCGTCGGGCTCGTCGGGGGTCTCGGCGTCGTAGAGCACCGGACGGTCGACGGTCTTGGTGACCTCTGCCGGATCGACGACGAGGATCAGCATCGCGAGGAACAGCAGCGTCACGATGAACGCCCCGCCGCCGACCACGAGCCCGAGGGCGATCGGAGTCAGGCCGTCGTAGGTGCCGTTCGCGATGGCGCTGTTCACCCGCGCCGTGAAGGCGCCGGTCGACACGAGCGTCACGACCGCCGCGAACACACCGCAGGCGAGCGCGATCCCCAGCAGGTGCAGCGGGCGCAGAATGTCGCGCCGCGTGGGCTTCTCGTCGCTCATCGCTCTCCTCCGTGCCCGGTGGGGGCGGGGTCGTTCTCGATCGTCTGCGGATCGGCGACCGCGTCGTCGCCCTTCGGGCTGAGCCCCGCGATGGCGAGGAAGACCGCGACGATCGCCGCATATCCGCCGAACATGCCGACGCCGAGGATGATGCCGGTGAGTTCGAACTCGCCGGCCCCCTCGATCGCGTAGGGCTGCACGAAGCCCGCGGGGATCGCGAGCAGCAGCACGGCGAGCAGCAGTCCGAACGCACCGAGGGTGAGGGAGTCGCGCGCCGCGACGTCGCCCGTCCGTCGACCGCGCAGGCCCACGACGAGCTCGAGGATGCCGGTGGCGGCGGCCCAGGCGATCACGACGATGAAGAAGACGTCTTCGGTGCGCCAGGCCGGCACCCCCGCCGTCATTCCGGCGACGAAGCCGAGCAGCGCCCAGACGATGGCGGGCCAGCGCTGCCCTGCCGGGTACACGAGCCATGCGGCGAGCAGCATCACGAGACCTGTCGTCAGCACGAAGCCGCTGAACACCGAGAGCCCGACGGCCGCGGAGTGGTCAGGAGAGAACGTGATCATCACCGCGGCGGCCGCGGCGAAGAGCGCGCGCAGCAACTGGACGTGACGCACGGTGAACGCGCGGGCAGGGGCAGACATGACGATGCAGGGTCCTCCGAGGTGTTCCCCCCAGTCTACGCGGGGGTGCGGAGTGGGTCGGACCCGGAGGAGAGGTGTTCGCGGGGCCCGATGGATCTCCCCAGATCGATCATCAGACCCCGCGACAGAACGCAGCGACGGGGGCGACACTGCGTCGAGGCTCGGATTCGTCGTGAGTTCGGGCACCCTACCCACGACTGTCCGCACCAAAGACCCCAGAAATAGCACCTCGTACCCCTACGCGATGCTGGTGTGGTCGTAAGCTCACTGTAGAGCTCGATTCTTCACATACCGGAGGGGGTGCTGTGATGGGTTTGGAAACGGGGATCCGCCGGTACGCCGATGCCTTCGCAGGCTCGCTCCGTGATGCGATCAATGCGCGTGGATTGACTTTGGCGAAGCTGCACGAGCTGCTGCGCGCCCGGGGCAACAGTGTGTCGATGGCGACGCTCAGCTACTGGCGGTCGGGGGCGCGTCGCCCCGAGGGCGCGCAGTCGATGGCGGCACTGGGCGACATCGAGCAGCTCCTGCATCTCGCCCCGGGATCGCTCACCAGCCTGCTGGGCACGACCAACCGCACCGGCCCGCTCGGGCCCAGTCAGTTCCCCCTCGACGAGGAGGAACTCGAACAGGCCGTGAAGGACGCGTACGCCGCACTCGGCGCGGAGTACCCCGACACCACCCGCGAGCTCACCACGCATTCCGTGACGGACGTCGACGCGGCGGGCAACGTCGCGTACTCGATCACCCGCAGCATCCTGCAGGCGACGGTCGGCACCGTCACGTCCACGCCGTTCCTCGAGATCAGTCCCGGCATCAGCACGCCTGCCCCGATCATCACAGCGGTGTCCGGCGGACGCATCTCGGCGCACTACTCGCACCCGAACGGCGAGGTGCACGGCGTGCTGTTCGAGTTCGATGCGCCGCTGACCGCGCCGGCGACCGCGATGGTCGAATGGTCGGTCGAGTACCCCGCGGGTTATCCGCCGCAGCGCGAGACGGGGCATGCCATGGCGCGACAGTGCCGGGAACTGCTCGTCTGGACGCGATTCCACCCCGATGCCCTGCCCGACCGCATCGAAGAGCGCGTCGAGACTCCCACCGGGGTGACGACGACCGAGCTGTCGCTCGAAGGTCGCGGGTCTGTGCACCAGGTGCGCCGCGCGTTCGGTCCGGGGGCGCTCGGCGTCAGCTGGAGCTACGCCGACGGTCGCTGACGGCGGCCGGCCTGAGCGCGGTCGACACCCCGACTACGCAACTCTCGACTACGCGACGCCCGACTACGCGACTGCCCGCGTGATGCCGGCGCCTCAGGCGGGCCGGTCGCCGGTCGCGACCGGGCGGCCCGGTGTGTTCGACCACTGGCTCCAGGAGCCGGGGAACACCTTCGCCGCGATGCCGACCTCGTCGAGCACCAGCGCGGTGTGCGCGGCGGTGATCCCCGATCCGCAGTACGCCGCCACCGGCGTGCCCTCGGTCACCCCGACCTTCGCGAAGGTGGCCTGCAGGGTGTGCATGTCGAGGATCCGTCCCTCGGGATCCAGGTGCGCCGCCATCGGCAGATTCACCGCGCCGGGGATGTGGCCGGCGACCGGGTCGAGCGGCTCGTGCTCCCCGCGGTACCGCTCGGGAGCGCGCACATCGAGCAGGATGCCGTTCTCGGGAAAAGCCGCGGCCTCGTCGATCGAGATCGCATCGCCCCCGATCTCGGCCAGCACCACGTCTCCGGCGTCGACCCGTACGTCGTCCGTCGCGAGGGGAAGGCCGGCCTCGATCCACGCACGGAGGCCGCCGTCGAGCACTCGGACCTCGACACCCGCCTGACGCAGCAGCCACCAGGCGCGGGAAGCGCTCAGGCCTTTCGCGTCGTCGTATGCGATCACGAGGTCGCCCCGGCGCACGCCCCAGCGGCGCGCGGCATCCTGCAGGGTCAGCGTGGAGGGGAGCGGATGCCGTCCCTCCGACGCCTCCCCGTGCGTGGCGAGCTCGGTGGCGAGCGGCACGTAGACCGCCCCGGGGATGTGTCCGCCGAGGTACTCCGCGTGACCGTCCGGTCGGTCGAGGCGCCAGCGCACATCGATCACCCGGACGGGTGCCCCCGAGGACTGCAGTGCGCTCAGCTGCTCGGCGCTCACGAAGTTGCTCATGCTGCGAGGGTACCGAGGGCGGCGCCGGATGCCGCATCCGCCGGGCACTAGGCTCGATCCGGCCGCGTCGAGAAGGGACCCGCATGTCCACTCGATTCCGCTGGATGGAGCTGCGTCGACAGGAGGTCGCGCTCATCGCCGTGACGGCGGTCTGGGGCGGCACCTTCCTGCTCGTGCACTGGGCGATGCAGCACTCAGGGCCCTGGTTCTTCGTCGGCCTCCGATTCCTCGTCGCCGGGGTGATCAGCATCGTCATCTTCCGGAGCGCTCTCCGCGGCATCCGCTGGCGCGACATCGGGGCGGGAGTCGCGATCGGCGTGATGATCTACCTGGGCTACGGGCTGCAGACCGTCGGGCTGCAGACCATCGACTCGAGCACGTCGGCCTTCATCACCGCGATGTACATCCCGCTCGTGCCGCTCGCGCAGTGGGCGGTGTTCCGCAAGCGCCCGCCGGCCATGGCGTTCGTGGGCGCGGGACTCGCGTTCCTCGGCCTGCTGCTCATCGCCGGCCCCGACGCGTTCGCGCTGACTCTGGGATCGGGCGAGATCCTCACGATGATCAGCACTCTGCCGATCGCGGCCGAGATCATCCTGATCAGCGTGTTCGCCGGCAGGATCGACCTCGGCCGGATCACGATCATCCAGCTCCTCACCGCCGGTGCGCTCGGCATCCTGACCATGCCGGTCGTCGGTGAAGGGCTCCCCGAGTTCTCCTGGATCTGGGTCGGATGCGCGGTCGGGCTCGGGGCGGCGAGCTGCATCATCCAGCTCACGATGAACTGGGCGCAGAAGTCGGTCTCGCCGACCCGCGCGACGATCATCTACGCGGGCGAGCCGGTGTGGGCGGCCGCGATCGGACGTATCGCCGGCGAGCGCCTGCCCGCCACGGCGCTGATCGGCGGCGCACTCGTCGTGCTCGGCATCCTGGCCAGTGAGCTCCGACTCGTGCGCCGCCGTGATCGCGCCGTCGAGGGTCGGCTCAGACCGTGAGCAGCACCTTGGTGGCGCGGCGCTCGTCCATGGCGCGATAGCCCTCGGCGGCGTCCTCGAGCGGCAGCGTGAGGTCGAACACCCTGCCGGGGTCGATCCTGCGATCCCAGATGAGCTGGATCAGCTCGGGGAGGAAGCGACGGACCGGAGCCGGGCCGCCGTGCAGGTGCACGCCCGAGAAGAAGAGCTCCTCGCCGGGCAGCGCGACGTCGTGCGAGACACCGACGTACCCGACATGACCGCCGGGGCGGGTCGCGCGGATCGCCTGCATCATCGACTCCTGCGTGCCGACCGCCTCGATCACCGAGTGCGCGCCGAGCCCGTTCGTGAGCTCCTTGATGCGGGCCACGCCCTCGTCTCCGCGCTCCTCCACGATGTCGGTCGCGCCGAACTCGCGCGCCAGAGCCTGGCGGTCGGCATGACGGCTCATCGCGATGATCCGCTCGGCGCCGAGCTCACGCGCGGCGAGGATGCCGAGCAGCCCCACCGCGCCGTCGCCGACCACTGCGACGGTCTTGCCCGGGCCGACCTCTGCGGCGACGGCGGCGAACCAGCCGGTGCCCAGCACGTCGGATGCCGCGAGCAGCGACGGGATCAGATCGGCGTCGGGCTGTCCCGGCGTCGCGACGAGCGTGCCGTCGGCGTGCGGGATCAGCGAGTACTCGGCCTGCGTGCCGAATCGGCCCATCGGCACCACGTGCACACAGCGGGACTGGTACCCGGCCCGGCAGATCTCACAGGTGTTGTCCGAGGCCATGAACGACCCGACGACGAAGTCGCCGATCTTCACGGTCTTCACGTCGGCGCCGACCTCTTCGACGATGCCGACGTACTCGTGGCCCATCGGGTCGTGGTCGACCTCGTTCGCGCCCCGGTAGGGCCACAGGTCGGATCCGCAGATGCAGGTCGCGGCGATCCGGATCACGGCATCGGTCGGACGGGTGATGGTCGGCTTCTCGCGGTCCTCGACGCGAACGTCGCCGGGTGCGTACATGACTACTCCACGCATGAGTGGTGCTCCTTCGGTGTTGTGCGTCCAGTCAACTCCTTCCGTCGCGTCCGCGGGAGGCTCTGACAAGACACCCTTCGCGGGAATAGACGGGCGCACATCGCGTTTCATCCGACATGATTGAAACTTCAACCGTCGTTCCGGTCGCCACGGAGCGCACCCGGGTGCGCGTGCCGATGCGCTTCGCCGACGGGTTCTCCACCGCCGCAGACGTCGTGACGTTCGACGGGCTGGTCGACGACCGCGAGCACCTGCTCCTGGGCCTCGGCGACTGGAAGGGCGCGCTCGATCGCGCGGCGGACGGCGGAGATGCACCGCTCGTGCGCCCGCACAGCGAATGCCTGACCGGTGATGTCTTCGGATCCGAGCGCTGCGACTGCGGTCCGCAGCTGCGAGAGGCCGTCGAGCGCATCGCCGAGGAGGGCGGATTCCTGCTCTACCTGCGCCAGGAGGGCCGAGGCATCGGCCTGTACGCCAAGCTCGACGCTTACGCGCTGCAGGACGCAGGGCTCGACACCTACGAGGCGAACGTGGCCCTCGGCCGCGGTGAGGACGAGCGCGACTACACGGTCGCTGCGCAGATGCTGCACACGGTGGGCGCCGACCGCATCCGCCTGCTGAGCAACAACCCCGACAAGGCGGCGCAGCTGGAATCCCTCCGCATCCGTGTGACCGAGCACGTGCGCACCGGTGTGCACCTGTCGGACGCGAACCACCGCTACCTCGAGGCCAAGCGCGACCACACCGCTCACACGCTCGATCTCTCCGCCGCGTGATGGTCGACAGCGTCGTGAGCGAGCGCCCTGCGAGCGACCGACGGCTCGACGACATCGAGATGCAGACGTGGCTGCCGACCATCCGGTTCGTCCAGCTGCTGCCGCAGGTGCTCGATCGCGCGCTGAAGGCGGAGACCGGACTCAAGCACGCCCACTACGCGATCCTCGTGACGCTGGCAGGCCAGGACGACCGCGCGATCCCGATGACCGAACTCGCGCAGACCGCCGGACTCAGCCGCTCGCGGCTCAGCCATGCCATCGACTCGCTCGAAGAGCTCGGCTGGGTGACGCGCACCTCGTGCAGCACGGACAAGCGCACGCTGACCGCCGCTCTGACGGATGCCGGTCGCGAACTGCTCCGGGGCGCAGCCCCCGTGCACGTGGCGCAGATCCGTGAGCTGATCTTCGACCCGCTCACGGACGCAGAGCGGGAGCATCTCGGCGAGATCCTCACCAAGCTGCTCCCGGGTGTGACTGCGGCGCTCTGAGTCAGGCCTCGGGGAGGTGAGGGAGTGCCTGGCACTACCTCCCTTCATCCCGCGAGGGGGGCGTACCGTCGATCACATGGACACCCGCACCGAGGTCCGCGAATTCCTCTCGTCGAGGCGCGACCGCATCACCCCCGATCAAGCGGGCCTGCCCGCATACGGCGGCAATCGTCGCGTACCGGGGCTCCGCCGCGAAGAGGTGTCGCTGCTCGCCGGTGTCAGCGTCGACTACTACACCCGACTCGAGCGCGGCGATCTCTCCGGTGTCTCCGACAGCGTGCTCGACGCGCTCGCCCGCGCCCTGCAGCTCGACGAGGCCGAGACGGCGCACCTGTTCGACCTCGCCCGCACGGCCAACGTCTCACCGGTCGCCCGCACGCCGCGCAAGAAGGCCGCGACGCTGCGTCCCAGCATCCTGCGCCTGCTCGACGCGATGACGGAAGCGCCCGCGATCGTGCGCAACAACTACTTCGACTACCTCGCGGCGAACGCGCTGGGCCGCGCCCTCTACGCCCCGCTGTTCACGACCCCGGTTCCCAACAGCGCCCGCTTCGCCTTCCTCGACCCGGCGGCGCAGGAGTTCTACCCCGAGTGGGAGCGCAACACCCAGGAGCTCGTGGCCGCGATGCGCGGCGAAGCCGGACGCAACCCGTTCGACCGCACGCTCACCGATCTCGTGGGCGAGCTGTCGACCCGCAGCGAGCGGTTCCGCACCCTGTGGGCCGCGCACAACGTGCGCTTCCACCGCAGCGGTGTCAAGAGGATCAGCCACCCCGTCGTCGGCGAGATGGAACTCACCTACGAGGCCTTCGAGCTGCCGGCCGATCCCGGTCTGCAGATGTCGACCTACACGGCGGAGCCGGGCTCAGCATCCGAGGAGAAGCTGCGGATGCTCGCCAGCTGGGCGGCGACGGATGCCGCGGCATCTTCTGAGACCGCGTCGGCGGAGCGCACCGACGCGTGAGCCGAGCTTTCTGCTCTGAGCAGAACGGCTCGAATCACCCGCTGACGGCGGTTTATCGTGAGGCATGGCCGACCTCGTCCCGTTCTCCCGCGCACCTCGTCCTGCCCGCCCTCGCCCCGGTGAGCCCGAACCCCTGTGGCGCCGGATGGTCGGCGACCAGCTGCGGCGGCGACGACATGACCGAGACGAGACCCTGATCGAGACGGCCGAGAACGCCGGGGTGTCGCCCCAGTACCTCTCGGAGGTCGAAAGAGGACTCAAGGAGCCCTCGAGCGAGATGATCGCCGCGATCGCGGGTGCGCTCGACACGTCACTGATCGAGCTGACGAGCGCCGTCGCCGACGAGCTGCGCCAGGCCACGGCGGCACCGGCATCCGCGGCGGTATCCACCACCCGCGGCGCCTTCGCCCTCGCCGCCTGACGGCTCCTGTCTTCCGCCCGCCGTCTGCAGGACCCGGCAGGCCGACGCCAGGCCCCGCAGCCGGACGCCGGACCATCAGACGGCCCGCTCCCCCAACACGGTGTCGATCAGCCCGTAGTCGAGGGCGGCGGATGCCGTGAAGACGCGGTCCCGGTCGGTGTCGGCGCGCAGCTCGTTCAGCGACCGTCCGCTGTGCCTGGCGAGGACCGCCTCCATGTCCGAGCGCACCCGCACGACCTCGTCGGCGGCGAGGATCAGGTCGGGAATCGCCCCGCGCGACTGTCCGGCCGGCTGATGCAGCACGATCCGGGCATGGGCGAGTGCGGCGCGCTGCCCCGGTGCTCCGGCGGCGACGAGCAGCGCGGCAGGTCCGATCGCCTGCCCGACGCAGGTCGTCGCGACGGCGGGGCGGATGTGCTGCATCGTGTCGTAGATCGCGAGCGCCGCCCCCGGGTCGCCGCCTTCGCTGTTGATGTAGAACTGGATGCCGGAATCCTGACTGTCGGCATCCAGATGCAGCAGCTGCGCGATGAGCGCATTCGCCACGCCCGCATCGATTCCGGTGCCGAGATAGATGACCCGCTCCGCGAGCAGGTGCGAGTAGACGTCCATGACCCGATCGCCCCGCGGATGCTGCGCGATGACGTTCGGGATCGTGTAGCCGCTCATGCGCTCGCCCCCAGTCCGACACGGGTGCGGCGACGCGGCATGAGGTCCCCGAGGGACGCGGTGATCTCGTCGACGAAGCCGTAGTCCTTCGCCTGGGCCGCCGTGTACCAGCGGTCGTGCAGCGAGTCCTCGAAGATCCGCTCTCGGGTCTGGCCCGTGTCGTCGGCGATCAGCCCGAGCACCGTGTCGCGCATGTGCCGCAGGTCGTCGGCCTGCGTCTCGATCTCGCCCGCCGAGCCGCCGATGCCCGCCGACCCCTGATGCATGAGGATGCGCGCATGCGGCAGCGCGCGGCGCTTGCCCCTCGCGCCGGCCGACAGCAGGAACTGTCCGGCGCTGCAGGCGAGCCCGAGGGCAAGGGTCGACACGTCGTTCGGCACCATCGTCATCAGATCGCGGATCGCGAGCATCGACGGAACGGAACCGCCCGGCGAGTGGATCCAGAGCGCGATGTCGGTGGTCGGATCTTCGGCCGAGAGGGTCAGCAGCTGCGTCATCAGCAGCGTGCCGTTGTCGTCGTCGAGGGCGCCGTCGAGCACCAGGACGCGTTCGTGGAACAGTGCTCGGCGAGCCTCGGGCCCGAACTGCGGGAGGGGGTTTTCTTCGCTCATGACCCCAGCATCCGTCGCCTCGCTCCGCCGTGGGCGGGTATCCGCCCCGAGCGGATCCGCCCGGAGCGGATCGGGTCGGCGCGCTCGCGTAACACCCCCGACTCATGAGGCTCCTACCCTCGGAGCATGGCGACGAACAAGACTCCCGAGTGGCAGTGGTCCGAGGACGGCATCAACTTCCGCACCCGCAAATGGGTCAAGCCGGAGGACCTGAACGCGAACGGCTCGCTGTTCGGGGGGAGCCTGCTGAAGTGGATCGACGAGGAGGCGGCGATCTACGCGATCGTGCAGCTCGGCAACTACCGGGCGGTGACCAAGCACATCTCGGAGATCAACTTCGAGGCGTCGGCGGTGCAGGGCGATCTGATCGAGATCGGCCTGCAGGCGACGCACTTCGGCACCACGTCGCTGACCATGCGGGCCGTCGCCCGCAACATGATCACCCGCAAGCGCATCCTCACGATCGAAAAGATCGTGTTCGTGAGCCTGGATGACGACGGCCTGCCCACCCCGCACGGCTACAGCGAGATCACGTACAACCGCGACCGGATGCCGACCGAGCGCCTGGCCACGGGGACCATCCGCCTGCCGTAGGCCCGGCACCCGCGGTCGACCTGCCACAAGGTCCGCCGTCAGGGCCTCCGCACACTCCGCACACATGCAGGGCCGGAGCACGGATGCAGGGCCGGATCGGCCGGATCATCCTGCATCCGTGCATCGATCCTGCAGACGACCCGGTCTTTCAGTCGTGTCCGACGCCGACGAGTGTGCGCGCCGCGGGCAGTTCCGCGAACGCCTGCGCGAGGTCGGCGATCAGATCGTCGACGTTCTCCAGACCGATCGACAGACGCAGGACGTCGGCGTCGGGTCGCGCCTCCTCCGGGACCGGTCGGTGCGTGAGGGCGGCGGGATGCTGGATCAGAGAGTCGACGCCGCCCAGCGACACCGCGTGGGTGAACAGGGTGGTCGACGAGGTCACCGCGGATGCCGCGGCGAAGCCACCCCGCATCCGCATCGCGATCATCGCCCCGGTGCCCCGCATCTGTCTCTCGAGGATGCCGGCGGGGTCGCCGTCGAGCCCCGGGTAGAAGACCTCGGCGACCTCGGGCCGATCCCCTAGCCACTGCACGATGCGTCGCGCGTTCTCCTGCTGCGCGCGCATCCGCACCGGCAGAGTGGTGAGTCCGCGGTGCAGCAGGTAGGCGCCCAGCGGATGCAGCAGGCCGCCCGTCACCGCCCGCACCCGGCGCAGGGCCTCGGCCGTCGTCTCGCTGCAGGCGACGACTCCGGCGATCACGTCGCCGTGGCCGCCCAGATACTTGGTCGCGCTGTGCAGCGACATGGCCGCGCCGTGATCGATCGGGTTCTGCAGCACCGGCGTCGCGAAGGTGTTGTCGACGACGACCGGCACGTCTCCGGCGCGAGCCACGACGGCGGCGATGTCGGTGAGATCGAGGGTCGGGTTCGCCGGAGTCTCGAGCACGACCAGACCCGTGTCCTGGCGGATGGCCGCGGCGACGTCGGCCGCGTCGCAGTAGGTCGTCTCGACGCCGAGGAGCCCCGACCCGAGCAGGTGATCGGTGCCCCCGTAGAGCGGACGCACCGCCACCACGTGGTGCTTACCCGCCGCCGGACCGTGGGCGAGGATCACCGCGGTCATCGCCGCCATCCCCGACGCGAACGCGACCGACGCCTCGGCGTGCTCCAGCTCGGCGAGCGCGTCTTCGAACCGGGCGACGGTCGGATTCCAGAGACGCGCATAGACGAGGCTGCCGTCGGCGGGCGGACGGCCCCCTGTCGCCATCGCCTCGTACGAATCGCCGCCCCGTTCGATGTCGGGAAGCGGATTGGTCGTCGAGAGGTCGATCGGCAGGGCGTGCACGCCGAGTCCGTCGAGGTCGGCGCGCCCGCTGTGCACGGCGACGGTGTCTGGATGCAACGGTGCAGTCATGCTTCCACGTTGCCGGAAATACGTTCTTGCCGCCGTAGTTCGACAGAATCACTCGCTCCAGGGGGCGATCTCGCTATTCTGAGCGGAACGGAGCTGCAGGGAGATGGTCACGTTGGCGAAAGCGCAACTCGACGAGGTCGATCTCGAGATCCTCGCCGTGCTCACCCGAGACGCCGAGGTCACCAACAAGGCGCTCGCCCACGGCCTGGGTCTCGCCGAATCGACCTGCGCCCACCGGGTGCGCTCTCTGCGCGAACGAGGGATCATCCGCGACACCCGCATCAGGGTCGACGAGGCCGCCCTCGGATCTCCGCTGCAGGCGATCATCAAAGTGCGGCTGGCGAACCACACCGGCCCGAAGGTCACCGCACTGTTCGACGCGCTCGCCGGCATCCCCCGGGTGCTGCAGGTGTTCCACGTCGCGGGCGTCGACGACTTCCTGGTGCACGTCGCGGTGCAGGATGCCACGGCGCTGCGCGACATCGTGCTCGAGCACATCACGGTGCACCCCGTGGTGCGCGGTACCGAGACCCAACTGGTGTTCGAGCTGCGCGACGGCGCGGGTCTGCTCGCGCGCTGAGAGGATCGTGGGCGAGGATGGACACGTCGTCCGTCGAGCAAGGGAGCCCCTCATGAGCCGCAGCGCCACCGCAGCCACGACATCGGTCCGAGAGATGCGCGACTTCCTCTTCGCGAACGCGACCGACTACGCCGCGGCCCGCGACGGATTCTCGTGGCCGACACCCGCGACCTTCAACTTCGCACTGGAGTGGTTCGACGTCATCGCCGGCGAGAGGCCCGAGCGCCCGGCCGTGCAGATCGTCTCGGCCGACCTCACCCGCAGGTCGTGGACGTACGGCGAGCTGTCGGCGCGTTCCGACCAGGTCGCCGCGTGGCTCACCGGCATCGGCATCCGCCGGGGCGACCACGTCGTCGTGATGCTCGGCAACACGATCGAGCTGTGGGAGGTGATGCTCGCGATCACCAAGATCGGGGCCGTGTCGATCCCCACCTCGACGCTGCTCTCGGCATCCGACCTCGCCTACCGCGTCGAGCACGGCCGCGCCCGCGCGATCGTGACGACGGGCGGACTCGCCGAGCGCATCGCCGACATCGACGCGCAGGTGCTGCGCATCGGGGTGGGCGACGGCATCCCCGAGGGGTGGACGCGCTTCGACGACTCGACCAGCGCGCCGACGACATTCGAGCCGGATGCGCCGACCCCCGCCGACGCCACGGCCCTGCTCTACTTCACGAGCGGCACCACCAGCCGTCCGAAGCTCGTGCAGCACACGCACGTCTCGTACCCGATCGGGCACCTGTCGACGATGTGGTGGCTGGGCGTGCGTCCCGACGACGTGCACCTCAACATCTCGTCACCCGGCTGGGCCAAGCACGCCTGGTCGAGCTTCTACTCGCCGTTCCTCGCCGAGGCCACGGTGTTCGTGTACAACTACGACCGCTTCGACGCGAACACTCTCATGCAGGTCATGGACACCCACCACGTCTCGACGTTCTGCGCCCCGCCGACGGTCTGGCGCATGCTGATCCAGGCGGATCTCGGGCGCCTCACCCACCCGCCGCGCGAACTCGTCGGCGCCGGCGAACCGCTGAATCCCGAGGTCATCGACCGCGTGCGAGACGCCTGGGGCGGCACGATCCGCGACGGATTCGGGCAGACCGAGATGACGGCCTGCGTCGGCAACTCCCCCGGCCAGGTCGTGAAGGTCGGCTCGATGGGCCGCCCCCTTCCCGGTTACCCGGTCGTGCTGCTGGACCCCGCGACCGGCGAGCTCGCCGACGCCGAGGGCGAGATCGCGCTGGACCTCGCGCATCCGCCCACAGGGCTCATGGCCGGGTACTACGACGACCCCGAGAAGACGGCCGAGTCACGGGTGGGCGGCTACCACCACACCGGCGACATCGCCCAGCGCGATGCCGACGGCTACCTCACCTACATCGGTCGCGCCGACGACGTCTTCAAGGCATCGGACTACAAGATCTCGCCGTTCGAGCTCGAGTCGGTGCTGCTGGAACACGACCTCGTGATCGAGGCCGCGGTGATCCCCAGCCCCGATCCCACGCGGCTGGCGGTGCCGAAGGCCTACGTCTGTCTGCGGGCGGATGCCGTGGGCGACGACGCCGGCGCCGCGCGGTCGATCTTCGCGTACGCCCACGACCGGCTCTCGGCGCACCTCCGCGTGCGCATCATCGAGTTCGTGCCCGAACTGCCCAAGACGATCTCGGGCAAGATCCGCCGCGTCGAGCTGCGGGCGCGCGAGAGCGAGCGCGTCGCCGCGGGAGACGAGGCGGCGCAGCACCGCGACCGCGACTACCGCTGAGCGCCGACGGCTGAGCGCCTACTGCTGAGCGCCGACGGGGCGCGGCGTCAGCCGGCGAGCGCCGGCTGAGCACCCGTCGTGGTGGCCGGCTTCGTGGTGCGGGGAGCGGCGGGCGCCGCGCCGTCGGCGAGCGTGACGGCGTCGACGATCGCGGCAGCCCGAGCCTCGCGTGCCGCCTGCCGTGCGGGTTCGCCGGCGTTCACGACCCCGCGCGCCACCGCTCCGATCACGAGCATCGCGACGAGCGCGACGCCCGAGACGAGCAGCGGCGTCCACTGGCTCGCGAACGACGCCGTGGAGCTGAGCAGGGCTCCGGGGATCCACAGACCCACTGCTCCGCCGGCGAGTCCTGCCGCGCCGCGCATGATGGCCACGGCTGCGACGATCGCGCACAGTGCCGCGAACACCGCCCCGGCCATACCGAGCGGCACCAGAATCGATGCCAGTTCGCTTGCCACCCTCGATGACGTCATCTCGACCCCCCGGTCAACGGAACCTCCGTACAACCAACACTACGAAGTGTCGGCATTCCGGGCATCCGTCTCAAGGATGATGTTCTGCGATCGTGACGCCCCGCGTCAGCGCCGCGTCAACCAGGCGAACCGCGAACCGCGGACCACCCGCACGGGCTGGGTGAGGACCGCGTCGACGACCATGGACCCGTCCGTAGGGCCGACGATCGCGATGGCGGACGTCTCGGTCGACTCGACGGGATCCACCGGCATGCGCGCGAGCGACCGGTGCGCGCGCACGTACGCGGGAACCAGCAGCGTGATCGCGCCGAGCCAGGCCAGCGGGTTGCTGAGCGCCACCCCCTCGAAGCCGATCAGTGCGCCCAGCACGACGGCCGCGCCCACCCTCATCACGAGCTCGATCACCCCGGTGACCGTGGGGATCAGCGTGTGGCCGAGCCCCTGCAGCGCGCCGCGGAGCACGAACAGCACCCCGAGCGCCCAGTAGCCGCATCCGTTGATGACGAGCATGAGGTGCGCGAGCCGCACGACCTCGTCGGACCCCTCCCCCACGAACAGCCGCACCATGGCGGTGCCGAACGTGATGATGAGCGCGCCCAGCAGGGCGCCGGTGATCACCGCCATCCAGGTGCCCTCGATGACTCCTCGGCGGATGCGGTCGGGCCGCCGACCGCCCAGGTTCTGCGCCGCGTACATCGACGACGCGAGTCCCAGCGACGACAGGAACGCCACCGCCAGGCCGTCGACACGGGAGGCCGTGGTGTACGCGGCGACCGCGTCGGAGCCGAGCGTGTTCAACGCGACCTGCACGGTGAGAGTGCCGATCGCGATGATCGACGCCTGGAATCCCATCGGCAGGCCGAGCCGCAGGTGCTCGCGGACGTCGTCGCGAGAGACGCGCCAGTCCGCACGACGCAGGTGCAGCATGGGCAGACGGCGGCGGACGAACTCGAGGCAGAGCACCACCGAGACCGCCTGCGCGATGACCGTGGCCAGCGCCGCGCCGCCGACGCCCCAGGCGAGCGGACCCACCATCAGCACGACCAGTGCGACGTTGAGGACGCACGAGACGGTGAGGAAGATCAGCGGGGTGCGGGAGTCGCCGATCGCGCGGATGATCGCGGAGAGGTAGTTGAAGAACATCGTCGCGCTCGCGCCGATGAAGCTGATCTGCGTGAAGGTCGTGGCCTCGGGCATCAGCTCGGCGGGCGTCTGGAGCAGGTCGAGAAGGGGCGCCGCGATCAACGGCGCGACGACGGTGAGGACGACACTCGTCGCACCCGTGAGGATCACGCCGGTCGCGACGGATCGACGCACCGCGGCCCCGTCGCCCGCGCCGAACGCCTGGGCGATGGGGATCGCGAAGCCGCTGGTGAGACCCCAGGCGAATCCGATCAGCAGGAACAGCAGACTGCCCGTCGCACCGACGGCGGCGAGCGACTGCACGCCGAGGTGCCTGCCGACGACGACGGCGTCGGCGAACTGGTACATCTGCTGCACGACGTTGCCGAGCAGGAGGGGGATCGAGAACGAGAGGATGACACGCCACGGACGACCCGTGGTGAGAGAGGTGGCCATGAGGGAGCGGCTCGCAGGACTGGGGATGATCGGGGGGAGCGTTCAGGATATCGAATCGATTCGGGGCCACGGAAGACCCGATCTTCTCGCGCCCGCGACGACCACCTTGACTTCGAATCTCGAACCGAACGAATTCACACCGCGAATGGGTTGACGTCAACAGCATCCTGATCCCCCGCGCGATTCGGGAAGTCACGAAATGATCACAGCCCCTTGACTTCGAGACTCGAACTCAAGGAAAGTGTCTCCCGAGCGAGTCCCGAATGGCAGGGATTCCGATCTCGGGCGATGGCGCCCACCACGCATGCACAGCGAAGGAGCTCGTGATGAAGAAGAAGTACGCACTGGCCGCACTCGGCCTGGTCGGGGCCCTCGCCCTCGCCGGTTGTGGCGGAGGCGGAGCAGGCTCGACCGGCGGACCCGCAGGAGCCGAGGGTGCCGACAAGGGCGACATGCTCATCGGCGTCTCGATGCCGACCGAGACCTCGGAGCGCTGGATCGCCGACGGCGACGCCGTGCAGGCCGGCCTCGAGGATGCCGGATACCAGGTCGAGCTGCAGTACGCCGGCGACGACATCCCCACCCAGGGTCAGCAGATCGACCAGATGATCACCAAGGGTGCCGACCTGCTCATCATCGCGGCCATCGACGGCACCGCGCTGTCGTCGCAGCTCGACGCCGCGGCGGCTGCCAACATCCCGGTTATCTCCTACGACCGCCTGATCCGCGACAGCGAGCACGTCGACTTCTACGTGACGTTCGACAACTACAAGGTTGGCGTGCAGCAGGCCACCTCGCTCCTCGTCGGCCTCGGCGTCCTCGACGCGGACGGCAAGGAGACCAGCCAGAAGGGACCGTTCAACATCGAGCTGTTCGCCGGCTCGCTCGACGACAACAACGCGCACTTCTTCTGGAAGGGCGCGATGGACACCCTGCAGCCGTTCATCGACGACGGCGTGCTCGCGGTTCCGTCCGGCCAGGTCGAGATCGAGCAGGCCGCGACCCTGCGCTGGCAGCAGGAGACCGCGCAGAAGCGCATGGAGGACCTGCTGACCTCGACCTACGGCAACGGCACGAAGCTCGACGGAGTGCTGTCGCCGTACGACGGGCTCTCCCGCGGCATCATCACGGCCCTGCAGGGCACCGGCGGATTCGGAGCCACCATCGCCGACGGCCTGCCCGTCGTCACGGGCCAGGACGCGGAGATCGCCTCCATCACCCTGATCGACAAGGGCGTGCAGTTCTCGTCGATCTTCAAGGACACCCGCAAGCTCGCCGAACAGTCGGTCGTCGCCGCAGAGGCGATGCTCGAGGGCGACGAGCCCGAGGCGAACGACACCGAGACCTATGACAACGGGGTGAAGGTCGTGCCCTCGTACCTGCTGCAGTCCGACATCGTCTACAAGGACAACATCACGTCCCTGCTGATCGACTCCGGCTACTGGACGCAGGCCGAAGTCGACTCGGGCGTCGCCGAGTAGATCGCCCTCGGGGCGTGCTGCCGGACCGGCAGCA